>DAICYU010000516.1 GCA_027311485.1 Acetobacteraceae bacterium | reverse complement strand
GACGCTCGACATTCCGGCCGGCAGCCGCGTTGCCGTGCTGGGCCCCTCCGGCGCCGGCAAATCCACCCTGGCGGCGCTGGCGCTGAAGGTCGTGGCACCGCGGTCGGGGCAGGTGCGGCTGGGTGGGGTCGATATCGCGCTGCTGCCGACCGATGAAGTGCGCAAACGGATCGGTTGGCTGGGGCAGGCGACTCACCTGTTCGACGACAGCATCCGCGCCAATCTGCTGCTGGCGAAGCCGGATGCCAGCGATGCCGAACTGTGGGCGGCCCTGGACGCGGCGCGGATCGGTGACGTGGTGCGGGCGCTGCCGGATCAGCTGGATACCTGGGTTGGCGAAGGTGGCACCCGGTTTTCCGGCGGGCAAGGGCGGCGGCTGGCGTTGGCGCGGGCATTGTTGTCACCGGCGCCGATCCTGATCCTGGACGAGCCCTGCGCCGGGCTGGACGCGGAAACCGAGCGGTCGTTCCTGGAAACGCTGAATGAAACGGCGGGCGGGCGCACGGTGATCCTGATCACGCACCGGCTGACGGGCGTCGAGCGGCTGGGTCGGATCTACCGCCTGTCCGGCGCCAAGGCGGTTGCCGCCGCGGCCTGATGCCGGACGGTGCGGGCGTGGTCGCATGACGCTGCCAAGGCAGGCGGGCGACGTGGACGCGCTGGACTCTAGGATTAGCGTGGACGGCATGCTCGGCGCTGATGGACCCGCGTGGCGGTACCGCCTGCGCCGATAATTCGCCGCCAGCAGTTTCGGCGATAGGGCCGGCGTTCGCCCGGAACATCCGGTTTGGCGTGCGCCACGGCGTTGCCCTTGGCGCCTGCCGCTCTATCATGCGTTCCGACGGCAACCCCGCCGACAGCCTTGGGAGGAACCTGATGTCCGAAACCCGTTTCCCGGTCCTGACGCCGGAAACCATGAACGAGGAACAGCGCGCCGTCGCCGACGCGATTCAATCCGGGCCGCGTGGCGCCGGTCTGCGCGGCCCGTTCAATGCTTTGCTGCGCAGCCCGCAATTGTGTGACCTGGTGCAGCGCGTCGGCGCCTATGTGCGCTTCGGCAGCTCGATTCCCGCACCGTTGAACGAGCTGGCGATCTGCATGGCCGGGCGCAAATGGGGCGCGCAGTATGAGTTCTATGCGCATCGCCGCCTGGGCATCGACGCCGGCCTGAACCCGACGATCCTGGACGCCATCGCGCTGGGCCGCCGCCCGGCTGACATGAGCGCGGATGAAACCCTGGTGTATGAGTTCGTCAGTGAATTGCTCTCGACCGGGCAGGTGTCGGACCGGTCCTACAATCCGGTGCTCGACCGGTTCGGGGCGCGGGGGGCGATGGATCTGGTCGGCGCGGTTGGCTACTACAGCCTTGTGTCGATGGTGCTGAATGTCGCGCAGGTGCCGTTGCCGGAAGGCGAAACGCCGCCGCTGAAGCCGCTCTGAACGGCCACTGGAACTGGAACTGGCAGCGGCTCGGGGCGGACTGCCGGGTCAGGCCCCAAGCTTGATTCCCAGGGGCTTGAACCTGTGGGCCTGAGCCTGCGGCTTGGCCCCGGTCGGACCAGTTTGTCCGGGCGGCGGCTTGCCCAGCATGCCACTGCCGCCCTTGGCACCGTCGCCCCTGGCACCGCCCCGGCGCCATTTTCACCCACGCCGCCGCCGATGCGCCGGTTTAGGCCGCCAGCCTGACGTCCTGCCGGATCATGTCGGCGGCTTTTTCGGCGATCATGATCGTCGGCGCGTTGGTGTTGCCCGATGCGACCGTCGGCATGATGGAGGCATCCACCACGCGCAGCCCATCGATTCCGTGCACCTGCAGGGACGCATCGACCACCGCCATCCTGTCATTGCCCATCCTGCATGTGCTGGTGGGATGGAACACCGTCCCGCCCATCCGCCGAGCGTGGTCGAGCATCTCATCGTCGGTGCGGACGGACGGGCCAGGGATGTATTCCGACTCGATGAATTTCTGAATACGCGGGTTGGCCAGCACGCGGCGGCACAGCTGCAGCCCCGCAACCAGGGTTCGCTGGTCCAGTTCGGCAGACAAGTAGTTCGGATGCATCGCCGGCGGATCGGCGGGATTGGCCGATTTCAGCCGGATCTCGCCCCGGCTTTCCGGGCGAAGCTGATACGCGATCATGGTGATGCCGGACCATTTGTGCAGCCCGTCCTGCGGCCGGTCGGCGCTGAACGGAGAGATCGAGCATTTCATGTCCGGCGAGGCCAGTTCCGGCCGGGTACGCACGAACATCGCCGCCGGCGATGTCGCCATCGTCAGCTCCCCGGTGCTGAACAGGTAGTATTGCAGCCCGGCCTTCATGCGGCCGACCGGGCTGTTCACCACGTCGTTCACCGTGATCGGCAGGCGGCAGCGCAGCTTGATCGGGGCCGAGTAATGATCCTGCAGGCACTGCCCGACGCCCGGCAGGTCGTGCACCGTCTCGATCCCGTATTCGGCCAGGTGCGCGCCGGGGCCGATGCCGGACAGCATGAGCAACTGCGGGGAGTTGACGGCGCCGCCGCACAGAATCACCTCCCGCGTGACGCGGACGGTGCCGGTTTCGTCGCCGCGCCGGAAGCGGACGCCGGTGGCCCGGGTTCCCTCCAGCAGGATGCGTTCCGTCAGCGCGTGGGTGATGACGCGCAGGTTCGGGCGCTGCATCGCCGGCCGCAGATACCCGACGGCGGTGGAGCAGCGGCGGCCCCGGCGGGTGGTGGTCTGATGGTAGCCGACGCCTTCCTGGGTAGCGCCGTTAAAATCGTCGTTGCGCGGGATGCCGCATTCCACCGCGGCGTCGATGAACGCCTCGCAGATCGGGTCCGCCGACACGTCGGAGACGCACAGTGGGCCGTCGCTGCCGTGGTAGGTGTCGGCGCCCCGGGTCTGGTGTTCCGCGCGCCGGAAGTACGGAAGCACGTCGTCGAACGACCAGCCGGCGTTGCCGAGTTGCCGCCAGTGGTCGAAATCCTCCTTCTGTCCGCGGATATAGACCATGCCGTTGATCGAGCTGGAGCCGCCGAGAACCTTGCCGCGCGGCCAGAAGATGCGGCGGTTGCCAATGCCCGGATCGGCCTCGGCTTCGTAGCACCAGTTGACCGAGGGGTCGGCGAAGGTCTTGCCGAAGCCAAGGGGAATATGAATCCATCGGTTGGTGTCCTCGCCGCCGGCTTCCAGCAGGACGACACGGGCGGCTGGGTCCTCGCTGAGGCGGGCGGCCATGACGCAGCCGGCCGATCCGGCGCCGATGACGACGAAGTCCGCTTCGATGCTTTCCATTTTGCTCCCCCCCTTGTTCCACCGGTGGCGTTATGCCGTTTTGGGCTTGGCCTCCTGACAGCGCCGGTAGCCGCACCGCCGCAAGGCCGCCAGCATGTGCGCCGGCGGCTCCGCCACCGCCTCCACCGGCGGGTCCAGCGGCACGGACAGCGAGCGCGCCAGCAAATGCAGCCCACCGGCACCGCCGCCATACCGC
>DAICYU010000515.1 GCA_027311485.1 Acetobacteraceae bacterium | reverse complement strand
GATGTCGGCCTCGATGACGGAGCGCGCATAGAACGGCGTGTCTTCCAGCGTGTGCCGGACCACCGGTGACGCCGCGCTGATCCGACGCGGAACGCGCCAAAGCGTCCGGGGAAGTGCCATACGCGGCGGCGGTTCCACATCCGTGACGCCACCGGCACGGCTGTAGCGCATCGCCAGCGTCATCGGGCCGTCCCGCCGATCGATTTCATACAGCACGGCGGTGCCGTCATGCAGTGGCGCCCGGCTCCAGTTCCATTGGACGAAATCGGCTTCCAGAGGGCGGTCGCCATCATTGGTGTCGAAGTAGGCCGGGCCCGACCAGGTAATGCCGGGGCTGTCCAGCGCGACCTCGACCCGTGCGCAGGGGGCGATCGGCTGCCAGCGATGCCGGCCGGCAGTGTCCAGCGCGGTACGACGGGTTTCCACCGCGTGCGGCTGCAGCCGCACGGTGCCGCGGATCCGGCGCGGCACCGGCATGCCGATTTCGTCGATCCGCACCGTCAGCCCGTCACCGTCCCAGGACAATGCGCTGGGGCCGATGGACAGGAAGTCGCTGCCCCGCTGGACGGACTTCGCCCCCCGCTCGGTCATCGCCCAGCGCTTGTTGCGGCCATACAACGCAACATTCAAGGTGCAGTGGCGCAGCGGATCGGCGGGCCCGCGCCGCCGAGCCCAGGCGTAGTAGGGGGAGAAGACGCTGCCGAGGAAGGCGATCAGGGTGATGCCGTAAGTGCCGTCATCACTCAATGCATCGACGTACCACCAGACATAGCCGTCATGCGGTGGCGTTACCGAGAAGTCAGGTCCTTCAGCGCGCTTTGCGCCGCCAGCCGGCCCGACAGCACCGCCATCGGCACCCCCGGCCCCGGGTGCACGCTGCCCCCTGCCAGGTACAGGTTCGGCAGCGCGCTGCGCGATCCCGGCCGATGGAAAGCCGCCATCGAGCCGTGCACCGCCTGACCGTACAGTGCCCCGCCCGTCGCCGGGAACAGGTGGGCGAAGTGGGTCGGCGTCGTCACCGTGGTTAATTCCGGACGGCGGTGCACGGTCAGGCCGCACCGCGTCAGCAGGCTGAAGGTCCGGGTTGTCCATTGCTCGATCTCCGAGGGTGAGGCGACATGCCGGTCGCCGTTGGGCGGTGCGTTGATCAGGACCAGCAGCCGTTCAGGCCCGGTTGTCTCGGCGGGCCCATCCTGACCCCCCCGGTCCTCGCCACCCCTGTCCTGGGCACAGATGTACGTCGTGGGCTCATCGGGAACCCGGCCATCGCGGAAGATGGCGTCGAACTCCGCCTTGTAGTCGCGGCTGAAGAAGACGTTGTGCCGGGTCAGCGGAAATCCGCCGGTCGGCGCGGTGATGCCCCAGGTGACGGCCGATAGCGATCGGGCCTCCCGCTTCGGCACCGCCACCGCGCCCTTGGTGGCGCGTCCGAGCGCGCCGCACGCCAGGGCGGCGACATCGGCGTTGCAGATCACGGCGTCGGATTCGATGCGTTCGCCGTTGGCCAGCACCACACCAGATGCCTTGCCGCGATGCGCCGTGATTTCGGCCACCGGCGCATTCACCCGCACCACCGCGCCCAACCCGGTGGCGACATCGGCCATCGCCCGCGCCAGACGGATCATGCCGCCGTCCAGCAGCCACACGCCTTCCAGCTCCACATGCGCGATCAGCATCAGCGTGGCGGGGCATTCGAAGGGCGACGATCCGCTATAGGTCGCGTAGCGGCCGAACAACTGCCGCAGCCGCTGGTCGCGGAAGTGCTCTCCCAGGGCATGCCACAGGGTGGAGAACGGGGCGATGCGGCGCATCCGTCCGATACCCGTGGCGACGGTCAGCGACAGGGCCGACGGCTTCTGCGCCCGCATGAAGGGGCCGTCCAGCGTATGGAAGATGCGTTGCGCGCGGATGCGGAAGGCGTTGAACCCCGCGGCTTCCTTGGGCCCGGCAAACGCGGCGATCGCGTCGGCGGTTCGTGCCGGATCGGCGAACAGGTCCAGCCGTTCGGTCTCGCTCCAGGCATGGCGGGCCAGCAGCTCGGCCCGCCGCAGCGTCAGGTGGCTGTCCAGTGTGGTACCGGCATCAGCAAACAGCGATTCGAACACCCACCGCATCGTGAGTACCGTCGGACCGGAGTCGATCCCGGCCTTGTCGACGCGGATTTTGCCCCCGGGTGCCGCGGCTTGTTCCAGCACGGTGACGGCGACGCCCTGCCGCGCAAGGTCGATGGCGGCGGCCAGTCCGCCCGCACCTGCACCGATGATCGTCACGCGTTGGGTTGACACCATGCGGATTCCGAATTTCGCCGTTGACTTGAGTGTCAATATTATCTGACACTCCTGATTGACAACTAGAATAGACACTCGGTGGGAGGTCGCCATGGATGCCGTCAGCCGGATCGAGCGGACCCTGTCAACCTCTCTTGACCGTGTCGATAGCACGGCCGGGCCGCCGCGATTAGCCGCCGCCATGCGGCATGCGGTGTTTCCGCGCGGCGCCCGCATCCGGCCCCGCCTCTGCCTCGCCGTCGCCGCCGCATGCGGGGAGGACGATCCCGCCGCCGCCGATGGCGCCGCCGCGGCGATCGAATTCATGCACTGCGCATCCCTGGTGCACGACGACCTGCCCTGCTTCGACAATGCCGATACGCGCCGCGGACGCCTATCGGTGCACCGGGCCTTCGGTGAGCCGCTGGCCGTTCTGGCCGGCGATGCGCTGATCGTCCTGTCGTTTCAGACCATCGCCTGGGGGGCGGCACGATCGCCGTCGCGGCTGATGCCATTGGTCCTGCACCTGGCCGCTGCTACCGGCATGCCGTTCGGGATCGCCGCCGGGCAGGCCTGGGAATCCGAGCCGACGATCGACATGGGGCAGTATCAGCGCGCCAAGACCGGCGCCCTGTTCGCCGCGGCCACAGTCCTCGGCGCCGCGGCTGCCGGCTCGGAAGCCGCCACATGGCGGGAACTGGGGGAGCGTCTGGGCGAAGCCTACCAGGTCGCCGATGACATTGCCGACGTGCTGTCCGGCAAGGATGAGCTTGGCAAGCCCACCGGCCAGGACGCCGCGCACGGGCGGCCGAACGCCGCCCTGGTGCTGGGGGTGGACGGCGCGATGCGGCATCTGACGCAACTCGCGGAAGCCGCCGTCGCCGCCATCCCGGACTGCCCCGGCGCCGCGGCGCTGAAATCCCTGACACTCAGCGAAGCCCGGCGGCTGCTGCCCAAGGACATGGCGCTGCGCGCGGCGTGACGTCGCTTTCCGACCGCTGGTTCGCCGTCCGCAACCGCCTGCTTGCCAGCCCGGCGTTCCAGCGCTGGGCGGCGTCGTTTCCACTGACACGACCGATCGCGCGCCGGCGGGCCCAGGCGGTGTTCGACCTGTGCGCCGGCTTCGTCTACAGCCAGATCCTGCAGTCGTGCGTTGACCTGAAGCTGTTCGATGCGCTGCGCGACGGGCCGCGCCGGTCCGACGATCTGGCCGGCGCGCTGGCGCTGCC
>DAICYU010000514.1 GCA_027311485.1 Acetobacteraceae bacterium | reverse complement strand
GCCTATGAGCTTCGCTCCCGGCTGTTTTTCGACCGGCAGGGATTCGCCGGTAATCATGGATTCATCGATCGCGCTTTTGCCTTCCAGCACCGCGCCATCGAGCGGCACGCCATCCCCCGGGCGGATGCGCAGGCGGTCGCCGGCCTCGATCGCATCGAGTGCAATTTCCTCGTCCCTGCCGTCGGCACGAATGCGCCGCGCGGTTTTGGGCGCGAGGTTGAGCAGCGCGCGGATAGCGCCGCCCGTCTGCTCGCGGGCCCGCAATTCCATCACCTGGCCGAGCAGTACGAGCACGGTGATGACGGCCGCCGCCTCGAAATAAACCGGCACGGTGCCGTCCATGGTGCGGAAGCCGGCCGGGAAGAGGCCGGGCAGTAGCGCGGCGGCAAGGCTGTAGGCATAAGCCGCACCGGTGCCGAGCGCGATAAGCGTGAACATATTGAGCTTGCGGCTGACAACGGACGCCCAGCCGCGCTGGAAAAAGGGCGCACCCGCCCAGAGCACGACCGGCGTGGCGAGAACGAGCTGTATCCAATTCGAGATCGCGGGCGGCACGAGACGATGCAGGCCGAGCGCCGGGATGTGGCCGCCCATCTCGAGGATGACGACTGGGATCGCGAGCACAAGCCCGATCCAGAAGCGGCGCGTCATATCGATGAGTTCAGGATTGGGGCCGCTTTCCGCCGTCACCTCGACCGGCTCAAGCGCCATGCCGCATATCGGGCAACTGCCCGGCCCCACCTGGCGGATTCCGGGATGCATCGGGCAGGTGTAGATCGTGCCCCGGGGCGCTTCCGGCGGTTCCGCGACTGGCGTCAGATAGCGTGCGGGATCGCTTCTGAATTTTTCCTGACAGCGATCCGAGCAGAAGTGGAACACGCGTCCCTCATACTCGCTGCGTCGTGTGGAGACCGCGGGATCGACGCTCATGCCGCACACGGGATCGGTGACAAAGCCTTCTGCTCCGTGCCCATGGTGATGGCCCTGAGGCGAGCCGTGCCCGTGTTTATGCGCCGTTGCCTGCGTCATCGAAGGTCCCTTTGATCCCCTGCCGCCTACCAGCGGAAGGTGACAATGATGTCGTCACTCCCCACATACCCTACAAGGGTATTGTATCAAGGGTCACGCCTTTGCATAGCACCACCAAGCAGACCGTGCTCGGCCGTCTCAAGCGCATCGAAGGGCAGGTGGGCGGCCTTGCCCGCATGGTCGAAGGTGACCGCTATTGCGTGGATATCCTCACCCAGATCAACGCCGTGCGCGCCGCCTTGCACAAGGTCGAGGAACAGATCCTGCACGATCACGTCACGCACTGCGTTGCTGACGCCTTCTCTTCCGGCGATGTGCTTGAACAGCAGCGCAAGGTTGAAGAGCTCGTGGAAACCATTGGCCGTATGACGCGGTAGGACGGCATGAATGCGGGGCGTCAGACGTCCAGGAATCCTGCCCTACTCAGCTATACATCGCTGAATGTACGAGGCTCCGACCGGCGAGATTTGTTACCTCATACGCAAAAATCTGACAAATTCAAGGAAAACGGCGTTTTACAATTTGTTGGCGGATTCAGGCCGTTGCGCGCTTCCGGGCAGGTCTCTTCCGGCAGGATCGGCGCGGTCGCATCCCAGCATCTCTGTCAGACGTCTCGCCATAACGACAGACCTGTCCAGCCCTGCGGGAAGCCCATGTGCCGAATGGAGATGCCGGGTGCTGCCGGGAGGGTGGCGACGAGATCGGCGAGACGGGTCGGCCAGGTCGTGGTCGGATTGATGCAGCGCAGGAGGTAGCGCAGGACTGCGGCGACCGCGTAGTAGCGCTTTTGAAGATGCTGGTCGGCCGCCATGTGGTCGAGCAAAGGCACTTCCCCCCGGCGCGGCAAAGGCGGCATGCTGGTGGCGTTGCCGATCTTTTTTCGGTCTTAATCAGTTGTAAATCCTGCGATTTTATTCTCAGGCGACTGTTTTTTGCCGATCTTGTTGCCGATCTTATGGCCATTTCCTTGCTCAAATATCCGGGGAGCGGGAGGGGCAGAGCCTCTCGCCCGAAGGCTCCTACGTTTCGTCCGGTTCGAACAGATCGTGAATCGCGTACATGATCTCGTCGCGCTCACGGGTTGGCAGTTTGGGGTCGCGAAGTGCCGCAATCCATTCCGCGAATTCCGGCCGGTCGCCGGGCGACATCACCGCCGTTGCTGCCCGTTCGAGTGCTTCGGCGTCGAGGCGTGCGGCAACGCGCCAGTCTTCGTTGCCAAGAATAGGGTATTTATCGGCCTGCCAGATGCCGTGCAGGGCATCGCGCAAGGAGAGTGGTGTGTCGACGGACAAACGGTTCTGCACCGGGCCGCTGGCGTCTTTCGCCAGGGCTATGCCCTCTTCGCTCAGAAACTCATCAAGCGTTGTGCCCCAATGCGGATTCTTTTCGCTCATCCAGCCCCCGCGAAGCTCTTTGTCAGTGCCATGGTTGATTATCCTTATTCCAGCAGCTTCCGGATGTCGGGGAGCGTGACCATCAGCGTCATCGGGTCGGCGGGTGACGGATCGAAGCCGAGAGTCAGGTAGAACGCCTTTGCCTGTTCTGAAATCGCATGAACGACGATGCCGCGGATGCCGATCGTGTCGGCCGCCTGGACAACCCTGAGGGCGCAATCGCGGAATAGCGCCTTCCCCAGCCCCCTGCCCTGCTGTGAACGGTCGATCGCGAGACGTCCGAGCACCGCAACCGGAATCGGGTCTGGCATGTTGCGTCGAAACCGGCCAGGGCTGACCTGGATGGCGACCGCGCCGGATGCGAGAGCGTAGTAGGCAACCGCGCGCTGCCCGTCGGCGACAACGAAGGTACGCGAAGCGCCGCTGACCTGGTTGGCCCGCGCCCGTCGCTTCAGCCAATCGTCCAGTGACGGGACTCCGCAGAAGAAGTCGCCGAGTTCGTGCAGATCGTTGAGCGGCTCCGGCGGCCGTAGCGTCATCCGCGCTCCCAGGGTGGCGTGGTCAGCATGGTCCGACGTAGCCTTTCATTCGGCTTCGGCGTCTCATCAAGGCGCTTCACGAACGCCGCATAGGCGTCTGGGCTGACGATAAACATCGTGCGGTCGAGCAGCGCTTCCTCCGCCGCCCGGCGCGCGGCTTCGAGCACGAAGTCCGTCCGATTTTTGCCGGTCAATGTGGCAGCGCGATCGATCAACCCGCGCTCTTCGGGCTTGATCCGCAGGTTGAGCGGGGTGCGGCGTGTGGTCGATTTGGTTTTTGGCATGATGGGCTCCTTTTGAGGTTATTGTAGCACAATGTAGTGTCATTGTCATTACGCATATTTATTGTGATTTCCGAGGCTTAGGCGGGGCACGCCTCTTTTGAGCAGGATCGAGGCAAGCCCCGAGCCCGCATAGAGGCGTCTCGGCGCTCCAAGTCCCCTGGGTGGCTATGGTGGGTTTTCTGAAGGGATACCAATAGCCGCTGAGACGGTAATGCCCGATCCGCTCAAGGGCGGTCGTAGCGCGGCCATCA
>DAICYU010000513.1 GCA_027311485.1 Acetobacteraceae bacterium | reverse complement strand
GAATGAAGCTGGCGTCGATCTTGATCCCGTCGCACATGAACGATGTCAGGTAGCTGAGCGACGAATAGCCCGTGCCAAAATCGTCGAGAATAAGCCGGATGCCCTTGTCGCGAAGCCCTTGCAGCGTTTCCAGGCTGTCCCGAGCCGCATCGAGGTAGGAGTGCTCGGTCAGTTCCAGTTCAAGCCGCTCGGGCGGCAGGCCGGTATCCTTGAGCACTCGGTCGAGCCGGACGGCAAAATCACCGCCCTTGATCTCCAGCGGCGAAATATTGATCGAAATGCGCACGCCGCAGGGCCAGCCTGCCGCCGCATCGCAGGCGTGCGCCAGGATCCAGTCTCCGAGTTCTGCGATCAGCCCGGTCTCCTCCGCCAACGGAATGAACCGTGACGGCGGGATCGCACCAAGGGTGGGATGGTTCCACCGGCACAACGCCTCGACGGATTTTATCCGCCCGTCCCGTATATCGAATATGGGCTGATACCGGATCGTCAGGCCATCGTTGGCGATGGCGAACCGCAGGTCCGCCTGCAACGTCAGGCGATCATGCTGGTCATTGATCATATCGTCCGCGTAGATGCGATGCACGCCCCGGCCGGCCGCTTTGGCTGCGTACAGCGCAAGATCCGCGCGTCGCATGCAGTCCACGGGCGTTTGATCGTCGGGGCCGACGAAGCTTATGCCCACGCTGGCGCCAATCGTCTGACGACCGCCCGCAAGGGCGTAGTCACGGCTCAGTGTCTCGACGATGCGCTGCGCGATTGCGGCGGCCTCCGGCGCGTCCTGCACCGTGGTCAGAATGCCGAATTCATCACCGCCGAGCCGCGCAACGACACTCCCCTCCCGCACGCAGCGACGCAGGCGCTCGGCGACCGCAATCAGCAACTCATCCCCGACGGCATGGCCGAAGCTGTCATTGACGCTTTTGAAGCGGTCCAGATCCAGCAGCAGCACGACACACCGTTGTTGCGGCGATTCAGGCCGCTGGCTTCCCGGTACCGTGCCGTCGCCACCGGACTGAGCCAACGCAAGGCAATCGCGGAACAGTTGTCGGTTGGCCAACCCCGTCAGGCTGTCATGCGACGCCAGATACCTGACCCGGTCCTCCGCGCGCCGGGCCTCGGTAATGTCGGAACCGATGCCGCGGTAGCCTTGGAAACAGCCGCCGGGGCCGGTCACCGGGCGGCCCGTGATGGTCCACCAACGAACCTCGCTGCCGACTCTGACGGTCAAGGTCAGGTTACGGAAGGGCGCCCGATCTTTCAGTAATCGCACCAGCGGCACATTGCCCGCTTCATCGTCGTCCACGTGGAGCAGATCGACGAGGGGCATGCCCTCAAGCTCATGCGCAGGCTGTCGCGCGACTTCAGCAAGACGCGGCGACACATGCCGCAGGGTCAGATCCGCATCGATTTCCCAAAGCCAGTCCGAACCGTTATCAACGTAATCCTGCAAAAAGAGTGCGATCGTCTCATTTTGTCGTTCGAGGGAAATGCGCCCTATGGATCGCTCCAGCATGAACCGGTTCGAGATGACCATGGCGGCAACGGTAAAATTTGCATACCCGAGAAAGCATAGCATCAGGTACGGGTCGAACATTTCGACCCTGGAGATGAAGATTACACCGGAGATGGCGCTTGGCAGCCAAAACGCGATGGCTGCCGATAATGGAGAGGCGACCAGCGGCGTGGAAATCAACGCAATCACGATGGCGGCCAGGAGGCTCCGCTGGGATCCATTGGCCACGGTCAACGCCGAGTTGATGAGCACGCCCCAGCACACGCCCTGAGCGGCCAGAATGGCAAGTGAGCGCCGGAGGAATACCCGATCCTCACCGCCCCTTCTCCATCGGATTTCCTGCAGAACGATCAGGACGTACAGCACCGGTATCGCGCCGCAGGCGAGCGCGCCCACGCCATTGAGGCCGGAGCGGAAATCGATGGCCAGCAGGATAATGCTGGATATGCCGACGATGGCGAAAAGGCGGATCGTCAAGGCCAGCAGTTTCAGATGCTCGCGCCGGACCTCGATAACGCTTGTCTGTTGCACGAATGGTTGTAACTGGGAACGAAGCTGCCGGAAGAGCGTCGTGAGCCGCCCTAAGAGGGCATTCCGGATCGACATCATTCGCCAACCGCTCACTCAAAGTCTCCGGGTTTCGGGTCGATGGCCATCGTCACTATACATATCATTTGTAACAGAACAATTGCCGCCAGCTAATCCGCCGAACGGTGCCAAATGAGGGGAACGATCATTGGCGCGGATTTTTGGTAAGATTTATAGGCCTCTGCCAGGGGTGAAGCGGCGAACTTGCACTCCTCCCGTCGTGCCGCGACCAGATAGGCAGCCGCCATCGCGATGGGGACTAACCACTGGACGATGCCAAATGTCGTCAGACTTGTTGCGAACCAGAACAGAATGTAGGACGCATAGAACGGATGGCGTATCCGCTGGTACGGTCCCCGCAGGCAAAGAAACGTTGGCTGATCGTCGTCGAAGGCCAGGGTGAGCCTCTGGGATCGGGTCGCCGACACCGTCCACCAGAACACGATCAGGGCAACGACCACCATCCCAAACGGGAGCGGCCAATAGGGTGTAACACCGTATTGGCCGATCCGGATGAAGAACCAGGCTATGGCGGCGAGATTTCCCACCGAGATAGCCTTCATTCCCTGGGGCAATTTGCGGTCGGATCGGAAGTGATGTTTGACGCCCCAGACGAACGACCCGAAGCAGACGATCGACGTCACGGCCATAACCCAGCTTCCGATCATGCTCTGGCGTTACCTTCCAACCATCAGCGGGATCGAGATCTGGCGCCCGGCGGCAAAGCCGTCGAATGTTTCGAGCGGCGTAGCATCTGGATCCATGAGCGGAAACGCCCTCCTCACGCGATCATACTCTGTCCGTGAACATTGCAGCAAGTGCATAGGGCAGGTCAGCCCGGGATAGGCCCGCGGCCCGGCGACGTCTACAAAACCTATCCGACGATAAAAAGCGATATGATTGCGCCGCACACTCGAAAGTATGACCTGAACATCATTTCTTAATACAAGATGACCGGCAAGCCGATACAGCAGAAAAACCAACCCCTGATTATTGGCGCTGTCCGGGCTGCGGACCAGGCGTGTGATTTCGGCGATCTCGACGTTCTTCTTGCTCACCGGGCTTTCTGCCAGTATGCTTGCAACCTCATTTGGAAAGGCCTGATAGCAAGGGGACTTTTGTACTTTTCGTGATACGAAGCAAACCCGGACCGAAGCGACGGCTCGCTCTTCATCATATACGACGATGGTGGTTGAATTCGGCAGTTCGTCGTATAAATCACTGAATGATTTTTCGGGACGCGCTTCTATGAAGCCCGAATCCAGGTAGCTTGCGTATCGCAGGGCAAAAGCGTCCTGCCGAACGCTTTCATTGCACGCGATAGCCGCGCGGTAGGTCTTTCCGCGACTGGTCGCAGCCAGGTTTGGCTTGACTGGCTGCGAGGTGGATGTGGTGATGT
>DAICYU010000512.1 GCA_027311485.1 Acetobacteraceae bacterium | reverse complement strand
CCGGCGTGCTGCGCGGGCATGAGGGTGCGCCGCTGGTCATTGGCGATGTGATGTATGTGACCACGCCGTTCCCGAATACTGTTTACGCACTCGATCTGAACCACGAAGGTCGAATTCTCTGGAAGTATGAACCGAAACAAGATCCGAACGTCATCCCGGTGATGTGCTGCGACACGGTGAATCGCGGCGTGGCTTATGGCGATGGCAAGATCTTCCTGCACCAGGCCGATACCACGCTGGTGGCGCTGGACGCCAAGACCGGCAAGGTGGTCTGGTCGGTGAAGACCGATGATCCGTCAAAGGGCGCGACCGGCACCAGCGCGCCGATGGTCGTCAAGGACAAGGTCTATGTCGGCGTCTCCGGCGGTGAATTCGGCGTCCGCGGTTGGCTGGCTGCATACGCCGTCAAGGATGGCCATCAGGTCTGGCGCGCCTACTCCGAAGGGCCGGACAAGGACGTGCTGATCGATCCCCAGAAGACCATGGACCTGGGCAAGCCGGTCGGCGTGGATTCAAGCCTGAAAAGCTGGCAGGGTGATCAGTGGAAGATTGGCGGCGGCGGCACATGGGGCTGGTACTCCTATGATCCGCAGCTCAACCTGATCTATTACGGGACCGGCAATCCCTCTACCTGGAACCCGAAGCAGCGCCCCGGCGACAACAAGTATTCGATGACCATCTTTGCCCGAGACCCCGACACCGGGGAGGCGAAGTGGCTGTATCAGATGACGCCGCACGACCAGTGGGATTATGACGGCGTCAACGAAATGATTCTGGCGGATCAGAAGGTCAACGGCCAGATGCGCCACCTGCTGGTGCATTTCGACCGGAACGGCTTCGCCTACACGCTCGACCGCGCCACCGGAGAGCTGCTGGAAGCCGCCAAATACGATCCGGCAGTCAACTGGGCCAGCAAGATCGACATGGACAAGTCCAGCAAGAACTATGGCCGTCCGGAACTCGTTGCCAAATACTCGACCGAGCATGGCGGCGAAGATACCAATACCACCGGCATCTGCCCCGCCGCGCTCGGCACCAAGGACGAGCAGCCGGCGTCCTTCTCGCCGGTTACCGGGTTGTTCTATGTGCCGACGAACCATGTCTGCATGGATTACGAGCCGTTCCGCGTCGCCTACAGCGCCGGGCAGCCGTATGTCGGCGCGACCTTGTCGATGTATCCTGCCCCCGGCGGCAACAATATGGGCAATTTCATCGCCTACGACGCCACCACCGGCAAGATTGCCTGGTCAAATCCGGAACAGTTCTCGGTCTGGTCCGGTGCCCTGGCCACCAAGGGCGGCGTGGTCTTCTACGGCACGCTGGAAGGCTACCTCAAGGCCGTGGATGCCAAGACGGGCAAGGAGCTTTACAAGTTCAAGACCCCGTCCGGCATCATCGGCAACGTCATGACGTTTGAACATGCCGGGAAGCAGTATGTCGCGGTGTTGTCGGGCGTCGGCGGCTGGGCCGGCATCGGCCTCGCGGCTGGATTGACCGATCCGCATGCCGGCCTGGGTGCCGTCGGCGGCTATGCCGCACTGAACGACTATACGTCGCTTGGCGGCTCGCTGACGGTCTTCGCTTTGCCGCCGAGCTAAGCGTCGTCTGGGAATCTGTTGTGTTGCCGGCCCCAGGGAATCGAACCGCCCTGGGGCCGGTCGCTTTCCATTCCGAATTGGGAACTACAAAGTGCGATCTTTCCTGCGTATGGCTGCAATCGCCGTGGCGGTTCTGGCATTTCCCTCCGGCATCGTCGCGGCCATGGCGGACGGATCGGGTGATCCAGCCGCGGTGAAATCTGATAGCGGGCAATGGACCGACAAGGACGGAAATCCGACCTTCAAGGTTGAGAAAGACGGCACAGTCGATTGGGGCACCTATATCGGTTTCACCCGCTATTCGGCCGAATGCCTGCGCTGCCACGGCCCGGACGGGTTGGGGTCCACATACGCGCCGTCACTGGTCGATGCGCTGAAGCGCCTCAGCTACTCGGACTTCTATGCCACCGTCGCTGGCGGCAAGAAGGCGGTGTCATCCTCGCAGGACCTGGTGATGCCCGCGCTGGGGCAGGACAAGAATGTCATGTGCTTCGTCAACCAGATCTACACCTATCTGCGAGCGCGCAGCGACGGCGCCGTGGGGCGCGGCCGCCCGGCCAAGCACGCGGCGAAACCCGCCGATTATGAGAAGTCAGTCGATGACTGCATGGGGTAAAGGCCACGATGCGCTTCGCACGTAAATTCCGCTCCTGGCACGCCGCCGCGGCGCTGGGCCTGCTGATTGCACATCATGCCGCCGCCGAAACGCAGGGCTACAGCGCCTCGGTCGAACTGGTCGATCCCAAGGTATTTCGGGTGTGTGCCGATCCGCATGACATGCCGTTATCGGATCAAAAGGGCGAGGGGTTCGAGAACAAGGTGGCGGCGCTGCTGGCCAGCAAATTGAATGAGCCGACCAGCTACACCTACTTCCCGCAGGTCATCGGCTTCGTGCGCAACACGCTGAATGCCCTGCGCTGCGACGTCATCATGGGCACGGCCGTCGGCGACCAGATGGTCCAGACGACCAACCCGTACTACCGGACGACCTATGCCCTGATCTTCAAGCCGGGCAACGGCCTGGACGGGGTTCAGTCGCTGGAGGACCCGCGGCTGAAGGGCAAGCATATCGGCATCGTTGCAGGCACTCCGCCTTCCAGCGTCCTGGCGCGGGACGGATTGATCGGCGATGCGAAACCCTATCCGCTTATGGTCGATACGCGGGTCACGTCATCACCCGAGAGGATGGCCGACGATGTTGCCGCCGGCCGCATTGACGCCGGCGTGCTGTGGGGCCCCATGGCCGGCTATTACGCGCAGCACGTTACGCCACATCTGACCGTCGTTCCGCTGCTGAAGGAAGGCGCGCAGATGGATTTCCGCATCGCCATGGGCGTACGCCGGACCGACCAGGCGTGGAAGCGCAAGCTCAACCGGCTGATCGCGGAAAATCAGCCGGAGATCGACAAGATCCTGGAGTCATACGGCGTGCCGCTGCTGGATGAGCAGGGGCAGCTCAAGGCGCCATGACCCGCGGGCGCGCGGCGCTGCTTGCGTGCGCGCTGCTGGTCGGCGGGGCGGCGCAACCGGTATCCGAGCCGGCTGGGTATCGGATGGAGCATTACCGCGCGCCAACGCCGGAGACGCTGAAGGGCGCCACCGTCGTGGATACGGAACAGGCGCATGTGCTGTGGGAAAAGCGGCAGGCGGCGTTCATCGACGTCCTGCCGCGTGCGCCCCGGCCGCCGAACCTGCCGGCTGGGACGATCTGGCGGGCCAAGCCGCGGTCCGACATTCCCGGCAGCATCTGGTTGCCGGATACGGGCTACGGCGCCCTCGCACCGGTCATGGAAGCCTACTTTGAGCGTGGTCTGGCGCAAGCGTCGGGCGGCGACCGCGCCTACACCCTGGTGTTCTACTGCAAGGCGGAGTGCTGGATGTCATGGAACGCCGCCAAGCGTGCCATGACACT
>DAICYU010000511.1 GCA_027311485.1 Acetobacteraceae bacterium | reverse complement strand
ATCGACACTCCGTAGCGGCGTAGCGCAATCTTTAGGGGCTGGTCCAATTCAGCAAAGGATTTGCCATTTAAGTTCTTAAGGATTTTTAGCTTAAGTAGCTTGAAGGGGCGCTTGTCCTTCGGGAACTCACCTTTCAGAAAACCGATGAAGGTCATCAGCCTCTGCTGGCCGTCGATGACGACCTCGCTGCCGTCAGACTCTTCGGCCGTGTAGATCAAGGGCAGGGGAACGTGCAGGAGAACAGACTCGATCAGCTTGCTTGCCTTGATCTTGTCCCATACGTATCCGCGCTGGAATGCTGGGGTAGTGTCGAGTTCGTTGTCGTTGAAGCTTGAATAGATGTCCGAGATTCGTCGGGTTGTAACACTAAAGTTTATCGGAGAGAAGGCCGTGCTTGGCAGATCGTCGGATCCCTCGTCATCTTGCTCCGCCTCAAAGCCGTTAGAGGTCCTAAACTGACCTTCGTCGTCTTGGTCAATCTCCACCTCGCTTGAGTCGGCGGAGTCCATGACGTCCGGCTTGGCGTCAGCAATGGTCTTACTCATCTCTGCTGCTCCTGGGCGGGGCTGATCAAATTAATCTGACTATCACGAGTAGCGCATGTGGTGAACCGTGATTGCGGGCTCGCCCATGACTGGCTTCCATCACGGCACCACCACCCCGCGCCGCCATGTGCTACCGCCGAAGCGGTTACGCCGGACGGGTCCGTCGGCTCGGAACAGGTGGATCTGGCGGCCGAGCTCAAACGGCTGCACCGCGAGAACGAGGTTCTTCGCCAGGAACGCGACATCCTGAAGCGGGCCACAGCTTTTTTCGCCCGGGAGGGAAGTCGATGAGGTTCGCCCTTGTCGATCAGGCGAAAGAGGCATTCCCCGCGCATCGTCTGTGCCCTGTCCTCGGCGTCAGCCAGAGCGGATAGTTCGCCTGCCAGTGACCGCCAGCGTCAGGACATGGTGTTGCTGGCTCATATCCGGGCGTCGTTCGCGCTGTCCAACGGCAGCTATGGCAGCCCACGCATGACGCACGAGCTTCGAGACAATGGCCTGTCGGTCGGCCACCGCCGCACAGCCAGGCTTATGCGGGAGAACGGGCTGGTAGCCCGTCAAAAGCGCCGGTTCAAACGGACCACTGGTCGTGAGCACACATAGCCGATCGCGCCCAACCTTCTCGAGCAGGACTTCACCGCCAGCCGACCGGACGAGAAATGGGGCGCAGACATCTCGTATGTCTGGACCCGAGAAGGTTGGCTTTATCTCGCCGTGGTCATTGACCTGTTCTTGCGTCGGGTTGTCGGCTGGGCCACCGCGGACCGGCTGCAACCGGGATCTGGCATTGTCGGCTCTCCGACGCGCCCTGGCGATCCGATGTCCGGTGGCGGGGCTGATCCGTCATTCGGACAGAGGCAGCCAATACTGTTCGATTAAGTATCCAGCTCTGCTCAAGGCGCACAAGGCCGAGCTCTCGACAGGCCCAGCTCTCGATGTCGGGCAAAGGCAACTGCTATGACAACGCGATGGTCGAGACATTCTTCAAGACGCTGAAATCCGAACCCGTCTGGCGGTCCATGTTCGAGACCCGCGATGAGGCCACGGCGATGATCGGCCGTTATATCGACCGGTTCTACGATCCGACCCGGCGCCACTCGGCGCTGGCTTTCATGAGCCCGGTGCAGTACGAGATGACGGTCGCGGCGTGAGCAAACGACCCTCCACTTTTCCGGGGCAAGTCCAACGACGATGCGCGCGATTTCCCCGACGGGTTGATGATCGCCTGGCTGGCCATCCAGCCGCTCAGGCAACGCAATTTTCTGACGATCGAGATCGGCCGCCAGCTGATTCAGACTGCACACGGCTACGAGCTGGTGTTCACCGCCAAGGAGACCAAAAACCACCGTCTGCTGGAGATGCCGTTCCTGCCCGCGTTGGTGCCCGCACTGGAACGGTACCTGACCGTCTACTGGCCGATGCTGATCGCCATGCAAGGACCGCGCGATCCGGCACACCCCGTTCAGGACCCCCGGGGCCTATTTGTGGATCTCACAGTACGGCATGCCGTTCACGGCAGGCGCGTTAAATAAGGCTCTGGCGCGACACACCCTGGCCCGGTTCGGCAGCATCGTGCACACGCATTTGTTCCGCGACTGCGCCGCGACAACCCTCGCCAGCGTCGACCCCGCGCCCGTGCGGATTGCCGCACCGTTGCTCGGGCACGCCAGCTTTCGGATGACCTCGCCGCCAAAGTGCGCCGTGGCCTGCGCGGTCGTATCGAGACCGGCAAGTCGGGTGGGGGTAATTCCCACGGCTATGACGTCGTGCGGCGCTTTGCCGAGAATGGCGAGCCCGTGCGTGGTGACCGGACGATCAACGCAGCGGAAGCGGCTATCATCCGGCGGATCTTCAGCGCCTATGCCGCCGGCCTATCGCCGCGCCAGATCGCACTGTCCTTGAATAAGGAGGCCGTGCCAGCCCCCCGCGGCGGCGCCTGGAGTGCGAGTACGATCAACGGCAACCGCGCCCGCGGCACCGGTATTCTGAACAACGAGGCGTATGTCGGCCGCTTGGTCTGGAACCGCCTGCGTTACGCCAAAGATCCGGAGAGCGGCCAACGCCGTTCGCGCGCCAATGCCACGAACAGCGTGACGGTGGTCGCGGCGCCGGAGCTTCGGATCGTCGATGACGCCATGTGGGATGTGGTCAAGGCGCGGCAGGGCGCGCTTGATGACTGCCGCACGGACGGCCCGTCACCCGCGCCGGCGCCGTTCTGGTCGAAGCAGCGCCCCCGCTATCTGTTCTCAGGTCTGATGCGCTGCGGTGTCTGCGGCGGTGGATTTTCGATGCGCAACAGGACGCATTTCGGCTGCTCCAGCGCGCGCAACAAGGGCGCAACGATCTGCACCAACCTGATGACGATTCGCCGCGACGTGCTGGAGAACACGGTTCTGCAGGGTCTGCGGCATCGCCTGATGGATCCAATCCTGTTCGAGGAATTCGCCACCGCCTTTACCATCGAATGGAATCGCCAACAGACCGAAGCCGCCGGCGCGCAGGCCGCGAAGGCGGCAGACCTCGAGCGGGTGTCCCGCCAGATCGAGCGGCTGGTCGATGCGCTGGCCGACGGGACGCCGGCTGCTGCGGTAACCACGCGTTTGACGATGTTGGAACAGCGCCGCACCGCGCAGCAGGCTGACTTGGCGGCGGCGGCAACCCCGGCCCCGCGACTCCACCCCAACCTCGCGGCGGCCTACCGCGCGAAGATCGCCGCCCTGACCGACGCCCTGGCAAGCGACGATGCCGCGGCGACGCGAGAGGTCATTCGCAATTTGGTGGAGGCGATCATCCTGGTGCCGGAGGGCGATCATCTGCGCGTTGAGGTTTGCGGCGAATTGGCGTCGATCCTGAGTTTGTCGCTGGGCGCGCAGGGTGGCGGCACGAACTATGGTTCGGCGGTTTTAGCTGAGCAAATAAAGATGGTTGCGGGGAGAGGATTTGAACCTCTGACCTTCAGGTTATGAGCCT
>DAICYU010000510.1 GCA_027311485.1 Acetobacteraceae bacterium | reverse complement strand
GGCGGAAGGTAGCGAACCATTGTTCCCCCTTTATGGTGAGTTCGCTACGTATTAACACAATATTAGGATGTGTAACCATATTTTATCCAGTTTCGTCCTCTGGATGGAACGTCATCGCAACGCCGTTCATGCAGTAGCGCAAACCCGTCGGCGGCGGCCCGTCCGGGAAGACATGTCCTAGGTGACCGCCGCAATTTGCGCAGTGAACCTCGGTCCGCGTCATGAAAAAGCTGCGGTCTTCCGAGGTGCCGACGCCCCCTTCAAGCGGCTTGAAGAAGCTCGGCCAGCCGGTTCCGCTCTCAAATTTGGTATCAGACGCAAATAATTGTTGCTGGCATCCGGCGCACAGAAACGTCCCCCGCCGCTTCTCGCGGTTCAACGGGCTCGTCCCGGCCCGCTCGGTGCCGTGCTTGCGCAGCACCTGGAATTGCGCCGGGTCCAGCCGGCGGTGCCATTCCTCCTCCGACAGGGTTAACGGATACTCGCCGGCTGGTGAGTCATGGCTTCCAAACAGGCGCTTCATGTCAAACTCCTCCTCGCTATCCCCATTCAAGCTAACGCAAGGACGCTCTCTGCCAAGGCTTTTGCCCTACGGCTCCGACAGCTAAGACTGGCGGAAATCATCGGAGGCGTCCGCCCATGACATCGTTTGCCACCTCCCTTCGTGCTGCCCTGCCGGACGATGCCGACAGCGCCGCCCTCGCCGGCCGCATATGGCGTCCGGACGTCAACGGCCCCGCCGTCGTCGCGATCCGCGGTGGCATAGTCTTCGATATCACCCACGATGTCCCCACCATGCGCGACCTGTGCGAGACCCCCGATCCCGCGGCAGCCCTGCGCTCGGCCCACGGAACCGCCATTGGCGCGCTGGACGCGATCCTGGACAACACCCCGCCCGAGCGCCGCGACCCGGACCGGCCCTGGCTGCTGGCGCCGATCGACCTGCAGGCCATCAAGGCAGCCGGGGTAACCTTCGCAATATCCATGCTCGAACGCGTGATCGAGGAACGCGCCCGCGGCGACCTCAACGCCGCCGCGGCGATCCGCGCCGAGGTCAACCGTCTGGTCGGCGATGATCTGGCAAAGTTGCGCCCCGGCTCCCCGGAAGCCATGCATCTGAAAGATGTCCTGATCCAGCAAGGCGCCTGGAGCCAGTATCTGGAAGTCGGCATCGGCCCGGATGCCGAGATCTTCACCAAGGCACAGCCAATGGCCGCGGTCGGCACCGGGATGGACGCCGGGCTGCACCCGAACTCCTCCTGGAACAACCCGGAACCCGAGGTGGTGATCGCCGTCGCTTCAGACGGGCGGATCGTCGGCGCAACCTTGGGCAACGATGTGAACCTGCGCGATGTCGAAGGGCGGTCGGCGTTGCTCCTCGGCAAGGCCAAGGACAACAACGCATCCTGCGCGATCGGCCCGTTCCTGCGCTTTTTCGACGGGCGCTTTACGCTGGACGATATCCGCGCCTGCACCGTGTCGCTGCGGGTTGAAGGCACCGACGGCTTCGTGCTGGAGGGATCCTCCTCCATCGCAAAGATCAGCCGCGACCCGGCCGACCTGGCGGCGCAGATGCTCAACGCGCATCACCCCTATCCCGATGGCGCGGTGCTGTTCCTGGGTACGATGTTCGCCCCGATCCAGGACCGCGATGCGCCCGGCCAGGGCTTCACCCATAAATACGGCGACATCGTCACCATCGCCACGCCGTCCCTCGGCCGCCTGGTCAACCGCATGATGCCGACCGACCAGTGCGAGCCCTGGCGCTTCGGCGTCGGCGCGCTGATGCGCAACCTGGCCGCCCGCAACCTGCTGCGCTGACCTGATCCAACCGGAGCATGACCGTGTCCAACACCGTCTTTATTCTCAACGGCCCGAACCTGAACCTGCTGGGCAAACGGGAACCGCATATCTACGGGCATGAAATCCTCGCCGACGTCGAGGCCGACTGCCGGCGCGTCGGCGCCGAACTCGGCCTGGATATCCGCTTCCACCAGAGCAACCGTGAATATGAGCTGGTGGACTGGATCCACGAAGCCCGCGAAGCCGCGGCCGCGGTCATCATCAATCCGGCCGCGTTCACCCATTATTCCATTGCCATCCTGGACGCGCTGAAGATGTGCGACTGCCCGATCATCGAGGTGCACATCTCCAACGTCCATCAGCGGGAGGAATTCCGTCACCACTCCTACGTCTCCGCCGTGGCGACGGGCGTGATGGCCGGCTTCGGCACCCACGGCTACCAGTTGGCGCTGCGGCATGTCGCACGCCTGCTGCCGCAGGCAATCGGCTGACAGCAGACCGATGAAGCCCCTGTCCCGACTGGTTTCCGCGGCCCTGCTGGGCGGCATGGCCCTGTTCGCCCGGTCTGCAACGGCCGCCGATTTTCCCGCGCCGCACGAAGGCGACTGGATCGCGCCGTCCTTCACCTTCCACACCGGCGAAACCCTGCAGGCGCTGCGCGTGCATTACCGGACGATCGGCGACCCGGGCCGGCCGGCCGTCCTGATCCTGCACGGCACCGCCCAGTCAGGCGCGGCGATGCTGACGCCTGCCTTCGCCGGCCTGTTGTTCGGGCCCGGACAGCCACTGGACGCCACGCGATACTTCATCATCCTGCCTGATGCCATCGGCACCGGCCGCTCCACGCGGCCATCCGAGGGGCTGCGGGCAAAGTTCCCACACTATGACTACGACGACATGGTGCTGGCGCAGTATCGCCTGGTGACGGAAGGGCTGGGCCTGCATCACCTGCGGCTGGTGCTGGGCAATTCCATGGGCGGCATGCATGTCTGGATTTGGGGCGAGAAATACCCCGGCTTCATGGACGCCCTGGTGCCAATGGCATCCCAGCCGACCGCGATGGCAAGCCGCAACTGGATGCTGCGGCGCATGCTGGTCGAGACCATCCGCCAGGACCCGGCCTACCAGGATGGACACTACACGACCCAACCGCCGTCCCTGCGGATGGCGAATGTCTTCATGGGGATCGCCACCAGCGGTGGCACCCTGGCCTATCAGGCCCTGGCCCCGACACGGGCCAAGGCCGATGCGCTGGTTGACGAACGCCTCGCAGCGCCCAGTCCCACCGACGCAAACGACTACATCTATCAATGGGATTCGTCGCGCGATTACGATGCCGCGCCGAACCTGGAGCGTATCGTCGCACCGCTGCTGGCAATCAACTCCGCCGATGATGAGCGGAATCCGCCCGATACGGGCCTGATGACCGAGGCCATGAAGCGTGTCCGGAACGGGCACTTGCTGCTGATCCCGGCCAGTGCCGCAACCCGAGGCCATGGCACGACCATGATAGCCCGGTTCTGGCAGCAGCAACTCGCGGCGTTCCTCGCCGATGTGCCGGAGCACGCGCCGACTACGGCGTCGGACGTTCGGACCCGATCGCTCGGCCGCTGATGTCCTGATTCGAAACGTCCGGCGATCGCTTTCCACGGTCGCCGGACGGCGATCGGGCTATGCCGCGGCCT
>DAICYU010000050.1 GCA_027311485.1 Acetobacteraceae bacterium | reverse complement strand
GCCGCCGCGTTCGAGCGTGGCGTCGACTGGAAGACCATCACCGCCTGAGCGACTGGGCTGCAGTCATACCGGCGGCTTTGCCAGGCCGCCGGATGGCTGGCGCCCGCGCGACTGACGTTCTTGCGTCAACGCGATCGGCCTGACGGCTGAATCGCCCGACTGCGGTCGGGTTAGGCGGTCTTCGATCCGGGCATGCCTAGCCGATGAACGGGGTCAGCGCCTCCAGCCAGATCTGCACCGCCGCCGCGCCCGCATCGGGTGTGCCCAGCGCACGTTCACCCAGATAACTCGCCCGGCCCAGGCGGGGCAGCATCATGGCGGTGCGGGCAGCACCATCCGCGCCGGCATGCACGCAGGCTTGCCACGCTGCGCCAAGGTCCTGGCCGGCCTCCAGAGCCGCCTGGAAGGCATCGGCGGCTGGCCGCAGCGCATCCAGCATCGTACGGTCCCCCGGCGTGGCGCCGCCCAATCCCGCGATTGCGTTCACCGCATCGCTGAAGGCGGCGGCCCAGCCGAGGGGTTTGGTGCCGTCCGGCTCTGCCAGCCGCCGCGCCGCGTGCAGCAGCGCCACGGCGTAGAACGGGCCGGAACTGCCGGCGATCGCACGCCGCAGGGTATCCCCGGCCAATGCCAACGCGGCGGGCGCGTCGCCCCATTGCTCCGCGGGCACGGCACGCAGTGCCGCCGCGCCCCGTGCCATGCTGGCACCCAGGTCACCGTCGCCAGCCGCGCTGTCCAGTTCGGTCAGGCGCGTATGCGCGGCCTCCAGCGCGTTCGCGCATGCGAGGATCGCATCCCGCACACGCGGCGCATTGCCGTGGCCGCTGCCAGTGGCCGGGCCAGCGGATGCGGCGGTGCCAACCGGGGCAGGCCGAAGCTGTAGCCGCGCGGGGATAAGCCCGGAGCCGGGCCATGCCGGCGCATCGGTTGGCAGATCCAGATCCCGCAGCAGCGCATCGTCAACCGGCAGCACCGAGAGCGAGCAACCCGGCATTTCCAGCGCGGTCAGCAGATTGCCGCACCAGGCTCGGCTGACTGTCAGGCCACGGCTGCGCAAGGTTGTCAGGGCATGCCGGGCGACAATGGCCAGTTCCATCGGCGGTGTGCCGCCAAGGCCGTTGACCAGCAAGGCGACGCGGTCGTTGGCGGTGATGCAGCGGTCAGCGAGGATGACGTCCAGCATGGCCTCCACCAGCCGGTCTGCCGGTTCCAGACGCTCCCGCCGGACGCCGGCCTCGCCGTGGATGCCAAGGCCGAGTTCGATTTCATCCTCACCCAGATCAAAGCCCGGCCGTCCCGCGGCCGGAACGGTGCAGGGGCCGAGCGCCGCGCCCATGGTGCCGATGGCCGCGGCGACCTTTCGGGCCCGGTCGGCAACCTGCTGCAGTGGCGCACCGCTTGCCGCCGCCGCGCCGGCCACCTTATGGACGAGG
Source organism: Acetobacteraceae bacterium (assembly GCA_027311485.1). Lineage (GTDB taxonomy): Bacteria > Pseudomonadota > Alphaproteobacteria > Acetobacterales > Acetobacteraceae > Rhodopila. The sequence goes on along the minus strand of DAICYU010000050.1, from coordinate 12,018 downwards.
ACAGTACCGGCGATACCGCGGCGACGCGCTGGCTCGACGGTGCCATGCAGGGCGACATCGTCGGCAACCACGACGATCTCACACGGAATGCCCTCGTTGATCGCCAGTTCGGCGGCCAGGCCAAAATTCAGGCGGTCACCGGTGTAGTTCTTGACGACAAGTACGACACCGGCGGGTCCGCCCACCGCACGGATGGCCGCCAGCACGGCATCAACACTGGGGGATGTGAAGACGTCTCCCACCACGGCGGCATGCAGCATGCCGGCGCCGACATAGCCGGCATGGGCCGGTTCGTGCCCGGCGCCGCCGCCCGAGACGACAGCCACAGGTCGCTGCGCCGGTGGCGGCACATCGGCCCGCAGCACCACATTCTCGGTTTTGAGCAGCGCCAGCCCCGGAGACAGGGCGACGACGCCTTCCAGCATCTGCCGCACCACATGGCGCGGATCGTTGATGAGTTTCTTCACGGTGCTGTCTCACTCCCGGAACCGGCTGCCACCTTGGCCGGCGATGGCGCTACTCGTTTTCCCCAATAAAGGTGGTGTAGGTTTTGGCCACCTCCGCAATCGAGGTGTCGTAGAAGCGCTTCCCTTTCTCGGGTGTTGCGAGGCTGGGATTGGACCCGATCCGACCGTCGGGGAAGCGGCGGCGATAGTCTGCCGGGCCGTGGAAGCGGCCTGTCGGCGCGCGGGGGGGGGCGATCACCGCGGTCTTGATCGTGTCGGGCAGGGCGTATTGCGTGACCGCCACTTCGCTCGCGGTGGCGTGGCTGCCCTCATCGTCGCCGAAGATCTCCTTCGACAGGTCATGCATCGCCTTGCCGTCCCACCAATTGGCGAGCCGGCAGCGCAGTTCGTCGTCCCGACGGATGCCGATCGCACCCTCGAATGCCGCATAGATCTCAGAAAAAGCAGCCTGCACCGTCGCGATATTGCCGCCATGGCCGTTGACGAAGAAAAACCGGCGGAAGCCATGCCGAGCCAGTGACAGCACGTAGTCGTGGATGATGGCGATGAGCGTCGATGGCCGGACCGTCATCGAGCCGGCAAATCCCATGTGATGCACGGCGATGCCAACGCCGATGGTTGGGCCGACCATGGCTTCGGCGGCCTCGCCCGCTCCCTTGGCGATGATCTCGGCGCAGATGGCGTCGGTGCCGATCAGCCCGTTCGGGCCGTGCTGTTCGGTGGAGCCGATTGGCAGGATGATGCCCTTGGACCGCCCAAGGTAGCGCTCGACTTCCTGCCAGGTCTGATGTTGCAATAGCATAAGGTTTGGTTCTCCTTCGGCCACAGCCAACCGCAGAGGCCGGCTGAACGCAACACGGCACGGCGCATTGGCCCGGGAGATGACCGCGTGGATTGTTGATCCGGCGTGTCAGCCGGGCGCACTGGGATGGGCGCTATCCAATGGTCGGATCGTCGCCCAAAGCGCCTGAATCGCCTGATATCCAATCAGCGTGACCCCGGCGGCCTGGCAGAACCGGGATATGCTTTCATCGGCGAGCAGGCCGTATTCGCGCGTCCGCCACGCCGCGTGTTCGGGCGTGATGACGTCGATGTCACCCGGCATTGCGCAATGCAGCGCCATGTGGGTGATGCCCGGTGGCAAGGTGTCTATCAGGTGCTGGTACTCCGCGGGTGCCGCGTTGGCCGGCACCGCCAGCGTGCCGCGAAACCAGTCCGGGAGGTGCATGCCCGCCGCCGACAGTGCGGCGACTGCGCGGGCGTATGTTGGCGGATCGGGCGCAAAACGGATCTGCCGTGGCAGGACGGGCACCAGCCCATGCTCCTGCGCCAAGGCCACATGGCACGGCAACAGTTCCGGCAGCATCGCCGCCGCCATGTGTGCGTCCAGGTGTGTGGGCGCCAGTCCTGCCGCGAAGGCACGTTCCACCTGTGCGCGCAACTCGGTTTCCGCAGCCTCGACCACCATGTGGCGCCGCAACGAGTGCACGTCGCGCCAAAAGTAGCCGTCCGCATCGATTAGGCCGGAAGCTGCGCTGGTGGTGGACACCGGTCGCCACCGGTAATGCTCCCACTCACTGGTCAGCGTGAGATGCACGCCCACGTCCATCGACGGGCCGGACGCAGCGATCTGAGAAAACCAGGGGCAGGGCACCATGACCGACCCGCAGGTGACCAGCCCCCGTTGATAAAGCGTCAGGAACGCCTGGTTGCCGCTGTGGCACATGCCCAGGTCATCGACATGCAGAATGATGCCACGATCCATACCCAGCGCCCGCGCCAGTGGCGAGGCTGGTGTGTCCTGCGGCATCGCGATGCTGTCCCCGGCGTTAGTGGGCGGCCTGCTTGTCAAACACCATGGTGTCGCCGCCGGAGGTCAGCTTCAACTGATCACCGGACAGGTCGTAATGATCGGTTTCGGTCGTCACGCGGCCGGTTTTCGCCTTCGCCTGGGTGGGCGTGAAGACCAGGACACCGGTGTGATCACTGGCTTTCTTCTGGGTGTAGGTTCCCTTCATCTGCCGAACCACCTTGTCGTGCTGCGATGTTTCGCTGCTCCAGTCGCCGTTCGCGCCAACCATCATGTTGATAGCGACACCGCCACCCATGTCGGCGTGCCAGTTGCCCGCAACCGATTCGTCCGCGAATGCGGCCCCGGTCGTGGCGACCGCCAGTGCAGCGGCAATAATAAGTGATCGCAAAATTTCCTCCTCGGCCAACGAATTGTCTCAAGCGCCCTGGCGCGGGCGCATCGGTGAACGTCGCGCCGGCGCTTCGGGTTGCCTTCATGTTGCCGTGCTATTGCGCCAACCCGGCGACGAAGGGCCGACGGAGAAACGGGAGAATTTGCCGTCTGAACGGGGCGTGAAGGATCGCGTGCGCGGTTTGCAACGTTCAAACGACGCGTGAGGCATGGTCCAGGGGGATCATTGGCCGGGGCAACGGTCCGGGAGAATAATCAACCGGGGCAATGCCCCGGGGGGACGACCAACCGGGCCGCGCGACCAAACAGAAAGAGAGAAGACATGCGTGCTGTTATCGGATTGCTGACCGTTGGATGTATCCTGACCAGCTATGTGGCGCCGGCCAGGGCGATCGGCTGTATCAGTGGCGGGCTCGCCGGCGCAGTGGCCGGCCACATGATGCATCACGGTGTGCTTGGAGCCATCGGCGGATGCGTCGCCGGCCACGAATACCACAAACACCAGAACCGTGAGTCGATGCAGAATTCTAATGACGGCTCTGGCGGTTACAATACAAACCGGCAGGGATCAGGCGCTTATCCGAACCAGGAATAATCCTCCTCCGACTGGCGACACGTCGGGTGCGCCGGGATTGCGCACGACGTGTCGCCACCCTGAATTTTCGCCCGGGCCTACAGCCGTAGTGGGCGCATCGCCGGATGGCCCGGCACCGACATGCACGCGTCACATCCGGCCCCGCGGCAAATGACCGCTGTGCCATGACGGCGCTGTAATGGGCTGGCGCTGTGCGAAACCCATGTGCATTGTCCTGATCAGCCGGATGCCATGCCGGACGCTCCACGCATTTGCGGGGGAGATTTGATCTTTCTCGGTTTCACCGGGTTGTCATCGGGCTATACGGTCGGCGGCGACCAGCCGCCCATCCCCCGACACGACAAGAGTCATGACATGAGCATCAGCACGATTGCCTCCCCAACCAGCAACAAAATTCCGGCTACGCTGATTCCAGGCGACGGGATCGGCCCGGAAATCGTGGAGGCGGTCATCCAGGTGCTGGATGCGCTGGGTGCTCCATTTGATTGGGATACACAACAGGGCGGGATGGCCGGCATCGCCGCCAGTGGCGATCCACTGCCGGGCGTGACGCTGGACAGCATCCGTCGTACGAAGCTGGCATTGAAGGGACCGCTGACCACACCGGTTGGTGGCGGGTTCCGGTCAGTGAATGTGCGGCTGCGGGAGGAATTCCAGTTGTATGCCAACCTGCGGCCGGCAAAGACGCTGGTTCCAGGCGGCCGGTTTGAGAACATCGACCTTATCCTGGTGCGGGAGAATCTTGAAGGCCTGTATGTTGCCTTCGAACATTACATCCCGGTCGGCGACGATCCGCATGCCGTGGCGATTTCCTCCGGCGTGAACACCCGTGACGGCGCCAGACGCATTGTTCGTTACGCGTTCGAACATGCCGTCAAGCTGGGACGCAGGAAGGTAACGATCGTCCACAAGGCAAACGTGCTGAAGGCGCTGACCGGTGTGTTCCTGGAAGCCGGGCAGGCGATTGCGAAGGGCTATGAGGGGCGGATTGTCTGCGACGACCGGATCGTGGACGCCTGCGCCATGCAACTGGTGCTGAACCCGTGGCAGTTCGATGTGATCGTTACGACCAACCTGTTCGGTGACATCCTTTCCGACCTGATCGCGGGTCTGGTCGGCGGTCTGGGCGCAGCGCCAGGGGCCAATATCGGGGCAAAGGCGGCAATCTTTGAGGCTGTGCACGGTTCGGCGCCGGATATCGCCGGCAAGGGCATTGCCAACCCGACGGCGCTGCTGCTGGCAGCCGGCCTGATGTTGGACCATGTCGGTCTGACCGATCACGCGAAAGCCCTGCGCGGCGCGATCGACGCGGCGTTGAACCAGGACAATACCCGCACCGGCGACCTGGGTGGCGGGGCGAGCACGTCGGAATTTGCCGCGGCCGTGGCGCAGCGTGTGCGGTCGGCTGCCGGGTCTTAAAGCCGCTTCTGGCAGGCCTAAGGCCCTGGCGTGCCCGGCTCACCCAGGTCCCACCAGATGCCGGTATAGGCGGCCAGACCCTCTCGCGCCGGTTCGGCCAGCAGATGCTCATCCGGGCCGTGCTGCTTGCAGCCGTTGTAGCTGTGCGGAATCCAGACCAGCGGAACGCCCAGGTAGTCGACGAAAACATCGCCCGGCAACCCGCCGGAGGAGTTCGGGATGACCTGTACGCGCTTCCCCAGGGATCGTTCCATGCTGGCCGCCGTCCAGCGGACCCATGGGTGGGCCGGATCGGTGCGGCTGGCGGGCATGCGGATCCCAGCGTTGTCGATGCGGACCTGCGAAAAGCCCTGTTCGACCAGGTGGAGGCGGAGCCCGGGTTCGAAGGCGGCCGGATCTGCATCCACCGTGTAGCGGATCTGGCAATGGGCGCGGGCGTTGGGGGCGACGGCGTTCACCGAGTTCTCCGTGCGGCCGGATTGCATGGCCAGCACGATGAAGCTGTTCCAGCCATAGATTTTCTCGGCCGGCGTCAGATCGGGCTCACCCCATTCCGGGTCGATGCTGGCAGCCTCTCCGCCGCCGCCCACCGGGCAGCCTTGCAGCACAGCCCGTACGGCCGCGGGCACGCCGTTCGCCGGCAGCCAGTCACGCACCAGGATTTTGCCGTTGCGGTCCATGATGGTGCCAAGGGCATGCGCCAGGATGATCGCCGGATCGGTCGTCAAGCCGCCCCAATGGCCAGAGTGAACACCGCCCGGCCGGAGATCGACCACCAGGTCGAAGTGGTAGGTGCCGCGGGTGCCGGTGGCGATGGTCGGCACCTCCGGCGTCACGCGCGGGCCGTCGCTGGCGATCAGCACGTCTGCCGCCAACCGGTCAGCCTGCTCGGCGACGAAGGCACGCAGTCCGGTGGACCCGCGTTCCTCACTGGTTTCGAGCACCAGTTTGAGGTTGAAGCCGAGCATGCCGCCGCGTTCGGTAAGGACGGTTTCCAGGGCAGTCAGGTTTAGCGCGTGCTGGCCCTTGTTATCGGCGGCGCCGCGGGCATACCAGCGATCGCCCTCAACGGTCAGCTGCCATGGCGTCAGGCCGGCGCGCCACTGGTCGTCAAGGCCGCGGACGGTGTCGCCGTGTCCATAGGTCAGAATTGTGGGGCGATTCGGTCCTTCCAACCGTTCGGCCAGCAGAATCGGGCCGAAGCCGGGCACCGGGTTGGGATGAATCTCAACCGAAAAGCCCATGCGGTCCAGCCAGGGCCGTATCGCATCCTTTAGGTAGTGCTGCACGTCAGCTTCATGCCCCGGATCCTGGGAGGTGCTGGGGATGGCTACCAACCGCGCCAGATGATCACGGAACGCATTGCTGTCGAACACGGTGCGCGCCCGTGCCAGGGCGCCGTCACGGGAAGCCATCGGTTGCCGTCTCCTGCCAGATTTGCGTCAGGGTGCCAGACCCGCGCGGCCCGGGCCAGCCGGCTATACCCGGGCGATCCGGGGCAGGAGCGTCCAGAGTTGCATGCCTCTATGCCGCGGCGCCTGCAGTGTGCCGGCAATCTCGTGCGCATCGGGCCAGGGCAGGATCAGCAGGTCGTCGGGCGGATCGCCCTTCAGCATCTGTAACGGCACAATCGGCACCCGACTGCCTGGCAATCGGCGGCCGAACGGCGCGGGGTCGATGTCCGCCACGCAGGCAACATCGCGGGACGTCAGGCCGCATACGTTCAGCAGCATACTGCTGCGCGCCGTGGCGCCATAGGCGGCGACATAGCGTCCGGCGGCCTGCCGGAGTGTCACAAACTCCCGGATATGGTCCCGCGCCGCGCCTACCCGGGCGCTGAATCCATCATACAGGCCGGGCGGGTCGGTTTCGGCCAGCGTCTCGGCCGTGCGTATCGCTTTCAGGCCATGGCGCGCGGGGAAGCGCGCATTGGCGACGCAGGCATGCAGCCACAGCAGACCGCCGTTTTCGGGCAGGCGTTCCGCATCGAAGACCCGCAAGCCAACCGAGCACAACAGGCGTTCCAGCACGCGCAACGACAAGTAGGCGTGCACATCATGCCGGAGCGCGTCGAACTGCAGTTGCTGCAGGATGGGCAGGACATACGGCACGGTGATCGACACGATACCGTTCGGGCGGACGATGCTGGCCAGGCCGGCAGCGAAATCGAACATGTCCAGTACCTTCGGCAGCACGCCATCGACGATCACCACATCTGCCCGACCCAGCTTGACGGCGATGTCCATCGCCGTCTCAGTGGTAAGGACCGTGGTTTCGGTCGGAATATCGGGCGTCGCGTCGGGGTAGGCGTCGATCTCCCGGGCATCGACTCCGCGTGCGTCGATCCCGACGGCAGCGATCCCGGCCGTGCGGAAGTGGCGCAACAACATGCCATCGCCGGAGCCGACCTGCACGACGCGGGAGTCGGGGCCAAGCCGCCATTTCTGGATCAGAGCCGCGGCGAGGCGGCGGGCGTGTTCGCGGCGCGGCGCGGATCGCTGGAGGTCTGATCTCGGCAGCGGCATGGACGGCATGGGATCGTGGGTCTGCACCAGGGTGCAGGCGCCGCAGACCCGGATCCGCAGATGACGGGCGGGTTCGACCAGGGTGGCATCGGCAGGAACACTATGACCGGCCAGCGGCAGACAGCCCAGGTCGATCAGATCCTCGTGCAGGCGCGCGCCGCACAGCCTGCAATTGCCACCGGATGGGGCAGGACGCGAAAGTGTCGGGACGAGCGGGTTGTCCGGCAGGACGGCCAGTTTCGAGGCGAAGGGCACAGGCAAGTCCCATGTCGAGAAAGCCAGGAAATGGCCATTCTGCCCACCGAGCCTGACGCGGTCGCGCTATTCGCTGCTCGGGACGTAACAGGAAAATGTTAATGCCGGGTTAATTCGTGAAATCGAATACCATGCCGCGGAGTATGGTCCGGCGTGCATGCAGCGTCTCCGACCAGTTCACCTGGCCGTCCGGCACGACGATGCGGTGCCGAGCCATCAGGCTTGCCGGATGGGTGGAGGCCATTGCGAGCGCCGTTGTCGGAGCGGCGAGACCCCAAGCGACAAGGTTACGCACAGCCTGGTCCAGGCACAGCGCCGATCCGGCCAATGTCGCGGTGCCGGGCAGGCGAACCGACCCATCCGGCGCGTGCTGTATCACGATGCCAGCGAATGGATACAGGCCGGGCGGTGCGCCGGCCGCGGCCACCGCGTCGGTGACCAGGATGCAGCGATCCGGCGTCTTGGCGCGCATCATGACCTTCAGCGCCGGCGGCGGAACATGGATGCCATCGGCGATAAAACTGGCGTGCAGCTCGTCACAGGCGAGTTGTGCCATCAAGGGATTAAGGAATTTCGGCTGTGGTTGCGGCAGCGCGTTACCCAGGTGGGTGCTGAGCGTCACGCCGGCCCGGGCGGCCTGCGCGGTTGCCTCCTGGCTGGCCGCGGTATGCCCCATGGCGACAATCATACCCCGGGCGCGGGCGTGGGCGATCAGGGCCAGCGCGTTCGGCTGCTCCGGCGCCAGCGTCAGCAGCAGCACGGGGTGGCGGAGGCGTTGCGTCAGACGATCCAGGACACTCGGGTCCGGTGGGATCATCGCCGGCGGAGGGTGGCAGCCGGCATAGCCGGGCGCAGGGTTGAGGAACGGGCCTTCCAAATGGAAGCCGGGAACCATGTGCGGGCCCAGGCGGCTTCGCGTGACGGCGTTGTCGAGGGCGTGCAGACGGGATGCCAGGATGGCTTCGTCGGCGGTGATAAGCGTGGGCAGGCAGGCGGTTACCCCGGCGCGGAGCATGGCACGCAAGGCATGGTCCAGTGCCTCGGCGGTCAGGTCCGCATCGTTGAAGTCAATGCCGGCGTAGCCGTTGACTTGGAGGTCGATCAAACCCTGGGACTGCATATCCGCGGCTGTGGGATGGCGGACCGCAGGATGTCAAGCCGGAACGCCATCCCGCGGTGCCTTGAACCAGGCTGCTGCTTCACCGCAGATGCTTTGGCCACCCGAAGCCGGTCAGTGCCCGCAGTATCAGGCGCGTCCGTCGGCCATATGGCGGCTTGAGGATGTCGAAGCCGCTGATGAAGCCTGGCTTATGCACCCCGCGGGCATGGCTGAACCGCAGAAATCCCTCCCGCCCATGATAAGCGCCCATCCCGCTCGGTCCGATCCCGCCGAATGGCAGATCGACCTGATTGACGTGCAGCATTGTCCCGTTGATCGTGACGCCGCCCGACAGCGTATTGTCCATGATCCGTCGCTGCGTACTGGAATCGTTCGAGTAGATGTACAGCGCGAGCGGCCTTGGCCGAGTGTTGACGCGGGCGATCGCTTCATCAAGGGACTCGACGCCGATCACCGGCAGGATCGGGCCGAAGATCTCCTCCTGCATCAGCCGGCAGTCCGCTGGCGGGTCCAGCACGACAGTGGGCGCAAACCGCCGCATGTTGCTGCCGCCTGGCTGGTTGCCGCCTGGCTGGGCACCGTGGCGCAACACGCGCGCACCAGCGGCTTCCGCTTCGACGAGCAGAGCGTGCAGCCGCGCGTCGTGCCGGTCTGAAATGATGGTCGTGTAATCCGGATTGTTGTCCAGCGTGGGGAACATGCGTTCGGCCGCGGCCAGCACCGCACGCGCGAAGGAGACAGCTTCACCTTTCGGCACCAGGGCGTAATCCGGGCTGACGCAGACCTGACCCGCATTGAAAAACTTGCCCAACGCGATGGAATTCGCCGCTTTGGTCAGGTCGTAGTCCGCCGCCACGATCACCGGCGACTTGCCACCCAACTCCAGCGTCACCGGCACCAGGTGGTCAGCCGCCGCTCGCATCACCTGTCGTCCCACGCCGGTTGAGCCCGTGAACAGCAGGTGATCGAAGGGCAGGGCACAGAATGCCCGGGCAACCTCGGCGTCGCCTTGCACAACAGCGACCTCCTCGGATGGAAACGTTTCGCCGAGAAGGCGGCCGAGAAGGGCGGTCGTACGTGGGGTGAGTTCAGATGGTTTGATCATGCACCGATTACCCGCAGCCAGGATCTCCACCAGCGGCCCGAGCGTAAGGAAAACTGGAAAATTCCAGGGTGCGACGACGCCGACCACACCAATCGGCGTGTATTCGACCGTGTTGCGGGCGGGGCGGGACGTCATGGCAACCGACCGTCGTTCAGGCCGCATCCAACGGGCGAGATGGCGGCGGGCATGCGCACTGGCCGCAAGCGTGCTGGCAACTTCCGCCAAAATCGTTTCCGGGATCGCGCGGTTGCCGTAATCGTCGCTGATGGCTTGCGCGAACGCGGCCTGGTTCGCGCGCAGCATTGTCTCCAACCGGCTGAGCCGGGCGCGTCGTTCAGCCGCGGATGGGCGAGGGTTCGCCGCGGAAGCGGCGCGCTGTCGGTTCAGCAGCGCCGGTAGATTGAGCCACTCATGCGTCGGTTCCTGCCCTTCCATCAACGTCCTCCCGCTGCAGCGGTGGTGTGGGGGCAGGGCCGTCGCGGTCGGCGGGAACCTACCTCCGCAGCCTCGCCAGGATTGCCGCCCGCACATCGTCCGGCTGCTGCTCCAGCGCTTGCGCCAGCGCCTGCATCTGTGCCCGCAGCCCGTAGACCTGATCCAGCAGCGACAACACCAGCGGCATCGTCTCCTCCGACACGTCCATTGTACGACGGAAATCGTGGATCAGCCGTACCCGCGCCACGTCGATGTCCTCGAAAACCCAGTCCGGTTCCTGCCGCTCAGCCTGGACCCAGCCTCTTTCCACCCAACCCAGCAATTCAGCCTCACCCAGGTCGGGAAACAGCGCAATCACGGCGGTCAGGCGCAGCATCATGAACCCTCCCGCGGGTTGAACGGACGCTTTGGACTCCATTCCTTCAGGAATGCCGCCAGTTCGGGCTCGTCACCCGGCGGCACGACGACCTGAAGCTGCACGAACTGATGGCCTTGCCGGATGCCGCGGCCGCGCAGCCGCAGCCGTGTCCCGGTGCCCGATCCAGGCGGAATGGCCAGCTTCACCGGCCCATGGATGGTCGGCACCTCCAACGACGCACCGAGAACCGCTTCCTGCAGTGTCACAGGCAGATCGGTGACGATGTCGTCGCCATCGCGGTGGAAGCGCGGGTCCGGGGCCACCGTTATCTCGATCAGCGCATCCCCGGCGGGAGCGCCGTTGTAGCCCGGGCCTCCCTGGCCGCGCAGGCGCAGCACGTGACCGTCGTCGGTGCCAGGGGGAATGCGCACATCCAGCGTCTTGCCGTCCGGCAGCGACAGCCGGCGGGTGACGCCGGTTGCGGCCTCGATAAAGCTGACGGTCAAAGAATACTGCATGTCGCGGCCCCGCATCGCGCGGCCGGTCGCGCCCCAGTCGGATCGACGTCCGGCCTGGCCGAAGGCCTGAGAAAAGAATGCCTCAAGGTCTTCCTGGCTGAAGCCACCGCTGGCTTCATAGCGCTCATGCCCCGGTGCGTCGCGGTAATACGGGCGCTGCTGGTGAACTTCGTGCCCCTCGGCATCGATTTCGCCACGGTCGAAACGGGCGCGCCTGTCCTTGTCGGACAGCAGTTCATAAGCGGAACTGATGGCCGAGAACGTGTCCGCGGCGTCTTTTTTGCCAGGATTGACGTCCGGATGATGCTTCTTCGCCAGTTTTCGGTAGGCAGCCCGGATCGCCGCCTCATCAGCGGTGCGTTCGACGCCCAGGATTTGATACGGATCTTTCATCGATGCCGACACGTGGCCATTCCGCCCGGCGCGATCAAGTGCCGGTCCATTCCGGCTGGCGCTTCTGCAGGAATGCGTCGATCCCTTCCTCGGCGTCGCGGGCCAGCATGTTCCGGGTCATGACGTCCGATGCATAGGTATAGGCGGCGACAAGGTCCATCTCCGCCTGACGGTAGAAGGCTTCCTTGCCGATCGCCAGTGTCAGCGGGCTTTTACCGGCGATCTGCCGAGCCAGCGCCAGGGTGGCGCCGGCGAGTTCGGCTGCTGGCACGACGCGGTTGACCAGCCCCAGCTCCCGCGCGCGGTCGGCCTGGATCATGTCGCCGGTCAGCAGCATTTCCATTGCCGCCTTGCGGCCGACGACGCGGGACAGGGCGACCATGGGGGTGGAGCAGAACAGGCCGATATTCACCCCCGGCGTGGCAAAGCGGGCGGTATCGGCGGCAACGGCCAGATCGGCCGAAGCGACCAGCTGGCAGCCAGCCGCGGTGGCAACACCGTGCACCTGGGCGATGACCGGCTTCGGCAAGCCGACAATCCGCTGCATGAGGGCCGAGCATGTGGCGAACAGGGATTCGTAGGCGGTGCGGGATGGGGTGGCGCGCACCTCCCGCAGGTCGTGCCC
>DAICYU010000509.1 GCA_027311485.1 Acetobacteraceae bacterium | reverse complement strand
CAGCCGGCTTCGCGCTGGGTTCCGGCATCCGGATCGGCATGGCGGCTGACAAAAAAATCGTGTTGGGATGCAGCATTCCGCTTTCCGGTCCGGCGGCCCCCACAGGTATCACCTCGCAGCGCACGATCGAGCACGCGCTGGAACTGATCAACGCTAAAGGGATCCAGATCGGCGGCGACCGCTATGTGATCGTCGGGGAGTACTACGACAACAAATACGTGCCGGCCGAGGCTGTCACCGTGGTCGAGAAGATGCTGGCCGACGGCGTGAAATTCCTGTTTTCCAGTGGCTCCGGCAACTCGGTTCCGGTGGTTGAGAAGACCACCGCGGCGAAGGTGCTGCAGATGTCCGGTGCGTCGGGCAAGAATCACCTCACCGCGCCGCAGTTTCCCTACAGCTTTCGGGTCCAGCCGACGAATGAGACCGCCTACGCGGTCTATCCCTGGCTGAAAGCGAAGTATCCCGACATCAAGCGCGTCGCACACATCAACCCGTCCGATGAGGCCGGGTTCACCGAATCCGAGGACCGGCGAATGATCGCCGCGAAAACCGGCTTCACCAATGTCGGCAACGAATACTTCAAGCGCGGCTCCACCGACATGTATCCGGTGGCGACACGGCTGGTGACCCTGAAGCCGGACCTGATCGACTTCGGCGGCACCATCGGCCGTGACCAGGGGCTGGCGTGCAAGGCACTGCGGGAACTCGGCTACACCGGCCACATCCTGCTGGGCTACTCCGACGCCAAATCCTTCGTCGACATCGCCGGCCCGGATGCGGCCGAGGGCACGTTGCTGTTCGACACCCTCGCCCAGCCGCAAACGCCCGAGCAAAAGGCGCTGTATGATTGGTGGCTGAAGAAGTACGGCCCGCCCTTCCCCAGCTACGCATTCCTGATGTGGGACTGGCCGTTCATCTTCGCCGCCTCGATCCAGAAGGCACAGTCAGTGGATCCCGTGGCCGTGGCCCAGGCAATGCGGACCATCCGCTACAACGGCATCTTCGGCGAGGAGCGGTTCGGTATGAAGTCGGTCTACGGCATCGACAGCTCGCTGGTGCGGCAAATCCCGATGTCCCAGATCAAAGGTGGCAAGCCGGTTTACCTGGCGACGATCGACTGGCCTGCGGGAGTTTGATCCACTGACCGCGACCCTGCTGATCCAGGTCGTGCTGAGCGGCCTGGTCACCGGCCTGATCTACATGCTGATCGCGCTGGGCGTTACGCTTCTGTTCGGCATCATGCGCGTGGTGAACTTCATCCACGGCGAACTGGTGATGCTGTCGGCCTTCGCGATCTGGTTCATCGGCGTCGACCAGGGCCTGCCGATGTGGGTCGCCATCCCGGCGGCGATCGTCGCCGCGGCGGCGGTCGGGGTGCTGTGCCAGAAGTTACTGTTCAAGCGACTGCAATATGACATCCTGAACTGCTTCATCGTCGGCATCGGCGCCAGCTTCGCGATCCGTTCGGCCTCCTGGGCCATTTTCGGCCCCGAGCCGGAAGCCATCCCGGCGATGCTGCCCGGCGTCGTCCACATCGACGGCGTGTTCATGGCCAAGCAACGGCTGCTCGCCGCCGGTGTCTGTGTGGTGCTGGCCATCGCGTTGTATCTGTTCTTGCACTTCACCCGGCCCGGCAAGGCGATGCGGGCGGTGGAGCAGGACCGGGAGGCGGCGCTGCTGATGGGGATCAACCCGGAAACCGTCTATGTCACCGCCTTCATCATCAGCGCCGCCCTGGCCGCCGTCGGCGGTGCCATGCTGGGGTCGATCTTCGGCGTCGATCCCGAAATGGGCAGCGAGCCGCTGCTGAAATCATTCATCATCGTCCAGATCGGCGGCATGGGCAGCATCGCCGGCACGGTTTTGGCCGGCCTGTTCATCGGCATCGCCGACAGCGTCACCGGAACGCTGCTGGGCGGGGAGCTGGCGTTCATCATCGACTTTGCGATCCTGATGCTGATCCTGATCGTCCGGCCGCGTGGGTTGTTCGGCTATGATGTCTGATCGATCACCGGCGGTGGCCCGTGGTTTTCTGGCCCATGGTTTTCTGGCCCATGGTTTTTTGGCCCATGGTTTTTTGGGTCGTGGTTTTTGGGGTCGGAGCGCCGAAGCCGAGCGATGCCGCGGCTGGCGGATGCCGCTGGCTGCCGTGGTGCGGTGCGGACGGCACCCACGCGGCAACGCGGTTCGGCTCGGCGTTGGAAAAGGGGGCAATGGCCCATGACCCCGAACTGGTCCATGACCCCGACACGCACCCGCCCCGTTGGCGCGCTTGGCCTGCCGATCCTGATCGCCCTGCTGCTCGGGCTGCCGCTGGTCGTGCACAACCAATATTTCCTGCACGTGATGATCGTGATCGGCATCAACGTGATCATGGCGACCAGCATGTGGCTGCTGGGGATCACCGGCCTGATCTCCTTCGGCCAGGCCGGGTTCATGTTCATCGGTGCGATGACCACCGCCCTGCTGACCAAGCGCGCGGGCTGGCCGTTCTGGTTCGCGCTGCCGCTGTCCGCCATTGTGCCCGGACTGGTCAGCGCGCCGGTCGGACGGCTGAGCCTGCGGGTCAAGGGCGTTTACTTCTTCCTGGTGACGCTGGCCTTTGGCCAGGTTGTCGCCGGCGTCTTCGCCTATTTTGAAGTCCCGTTCGGCGGCTGGTACGGGATTCGCGACATCCCTGCCCCGCAGCCGCAGGCGCTGTTCGGCGCGCTGAACAAGACCGGTTTCTACTACCTGATCTTGGCGCTGGTGCTGCTGACATGCTGGATCATCCACCGGATCAGCCGATCCTGGTTCGGCATGGTGCTGTGGAGCATCCGTGAGGGCGACCTGCTGGCCAGTTCCGTCGGCGTCGATGTGCCGGGATACAAGCTGATCGCCTTCATCGTCTCGGCCTTCTTTGCCGGAGTCGCCGGCAGCTTCTATGCCGCTTATTTCGGTTACATCAGCCCGCTGGTCTTTACCTTCGAATACTCGGTCAATGTGCTGGTGTACATCGTCGTCGGCGGGTTCGCGAGCCTCGCCGGCCCGATCGTCGGCGCCACTGTCCTGACCCTGGTGCCGGAACTGTTCCGCGTCACCGGCAAGTACCAGATGATGGCGTTCGGGCTCATCATGGTCGCATCCATGCTGCTGATGCCGCAGGGCATCGTCGGTGCGTGGCAGCGCATGACGACGGCCCGCGTCACAGCGTCGCGCGGAAGGACCTGAGCCATGCCGCTGCTGGAGGTGCAAGGCCTGACCCGCCGCTTTGGCGGCCTGATCGCGGTCAACGACGTATCCCTGGCGGTCGAGCCAGGGGAAATTCGCGGGTTGATCGGCCCGAATGGCGCCGGCAAGACGACGCTGTTCAATCTGGTCAGCGGCATGATCCCGCCGACCGCCGGCACGGTCCGGTTCGCCGGGCGCGACATCACCCGCCAGCCCATGCATGCCCTGGTGCGTCGCGGACTGGTTCGCACATTCCAGCATGCGCAGCTGTTCCCGACGTTTTCAGTGCTGAAGAACGTCCTGGTCGGG
>DAICYU010000508.1 GCA_027311485.1 Acetobacteraceae bacterium | reverse complement strand
GCAACGGCGGCGGATGCGGCGGCGCTGCAGGCCGACAGCAACGTTGCCTCCTTCACGGTGGCGGACACGGCGGCGAACATCGCAGCCAACTTCGATGCGTTGAACGCCGATACCAAGGTCACCGCGATCGCCTCCAGCACCGGCCCGGTGGTGATCACCGATGCGCAGTATCACACGGATACCGCCGCCATCGCCATGTTGGCGCAGACCGTGGAAGTGGTGGTCGTGCCCAATGCTCCGGTGGCTGACGCCGCCGCCCTGCAGGCTGACCAGAATGTGGCCTCGTTCACCATCGCGGATACCGCCTCGGCGGTTGCGGCGCAGGCGACAGCCCTGAACGCCGACACCGCGCTGACCGCGATCGCCATCACCGATACGGCGGCCAACATCGCCACCGCGCTGGATACACTGAACACCCTGGCGCCGGCGTTTACCATCACCTCGACCAACGGGCCGGTGACGATCACCGAAACGCAATATCAAGGTGACCTGACCGCGATCGCGGCGCTGGAGCAGACCGGCGGCATGCTGGCGGTGACCGGCGCAACGGCGGCGGATGCGGCGGCGCTGCAGGCCGACAGCAACGTTGCCTCCTTCACGGTGGCGGACACGGCGGCGAATGTCGTGGCGGCGCTGGACGGGTTGCAAGCTGACAGCCACCTGAGCTCGGTCAGTCTGACCGACAGCGGCACGCCGACGCTGACGATCAGCGCCACCCAGTTCGCCAACGACACCGCGGCCCTGGACAAGCTGACCGGCAACTATAATCTGGTGGTCACCGGCGTGTCCGCTGCGGCTGTCACGTCGGTCGAGGCGGACAGCCACGTGACATCGTTCTCGGTGTCCGACACTGCCAGCAACCTGGTACAGAATATTGCCAGCCTGTCGAACGCCTCATCCGTTACGTTGACCGGCAGCAATTCGGTTCAGCTGTCCCAATCGGAGCAGCTGGCGACGTTGCCAGGGTTTACGATCGCGAGTGGCGCTTCCTTGACGACTGCCGGACTCGGCGTCACTGACACAACAACGGGACAAGCATTGTCCGCCCTGCCGCAAGCCTACAGCGGTCCTGTGAGCGGGCTGACGGACCAGCTTATTGCGGTCAACAGCGATAACTTGAACATTGCTGTAACGACCGACAACTGGTTCCTGCACAGCGGTTCCGGTGAGGATGCGCTGGCTGTCCATGGCGGCACCAACGTGCTGGATGGCGGTACAGGTTCCAACTTCCTGGTCGGCGGCACGGGATCGGATACGTTCTTCGTCGACGATCGGGGCGCTTCGGCGGACATCTGGAGCACAGTCGTCAATTTCCATGCGGGGGATTCGGCCACCGTGTGGGGCGTGACGCCGCAGGACTTCTCGATAAATTGGGTCGATGGGCAGGGAGCCGCCGGCTACACGGGCCTGACGTTGCATGCCACGGCAACGGGGCAACCGACCGCATCCATCACCCTGGCAGGACTGACGAGCGCCGACCTGACCAACGGGACCCTGTCGGTCCAGTATGGAACGGTCGGCGGCAGCAACTACATGTATATTCACCATAACTAACGTGTAGTTGTCGACCTTCGGTGGTCTTTTGGCACCGGTTAAGGCGCCTCCTGGATGCCGCCGTGCTCGCCACGGTGTGCATCCAGGGCGGTTCTTCCGCCGATAAGGCAGACGGAACAGTGCCGGACCACGGCCATGACGGTGTCTGGCCTTACAGCGGAGACGCCAACGCTTCCAAGGCAGCGGTTCGCTCGCCTGAGCCTTGGTTGGCTTGTCTGAGACCGGGCAAGCGGCTCGTAATAACGTCTGTCGCGTCCGATGAAGCCTTCGGCACGCGGTCCAGTCCGGCGTTCCACACGCCGGACGGATACCGCAAGGGGCGCGCAGGTCCACCCGCCCTTTCCGGAACCCGTAAAACCGTGTTCAGTTCCCGCGCCGCTGCGGCGGCCTTATGTGACTTGGGTTTGGAGGAGGCAGAATGTTTAGCCATGTGATGGTCGGGAGCAACGATATTGCCCGATCGAAGAAATTCTACGATGCCCTGTTTGGTGCGATCGGCGGCAAGCCTGCGATCGAGGACGATAGGGGCCGGCTGATCTACATGTACAACGATGGGCTGTTCCTGGTGACCAAACCCATTGATGGCAACGCGGCCACGCACGCCAACGGCGGCACCATCGGCTTCGCGGTGTCCGGCCCCGAACAGGCCGATGTCTGGCACAAGGCCGGGGTCGAGAATGGCGGCACCGCCATCGAGGACCCGCCGGGGATTCGCCAGGCCAGCTTCGGAGACTTGTATCTCGCTTACCTTCGGGATCCCGATGGCAACAAACTGTGTGCGCTGCACCGCATGCCGGGTGCCTGAACCGTCGCGGACGGATATTGGAACGGGCCGCCTGTCATGGGCGGTCCACCACCGCGCTATCGATTTGATATTATCACGATACAACCCGCGGATGTCGCACACGCAGCACTGGTCCTCGGTGCTGGCCAAAGCCTTTGGCGCACACCGGATACGCTGGCGCGCATTCGATGCTCCGGCCCTTTCGGAACCGACCTTTCGGCTATTTCTGACTGATCAACGTCAAGTACATCAATACAAGATAGACGGCCGGCACAGTGAGCAGGACGATCAACTCGACAAAAGTCGGGGCAGGGCATCCGCCGCCGAAAAACATTTCGTATCCGATAAATAAAACCGCCGCGGACACGATCGCGATGCCGATATACCAAGGTATCAGGCGATTCCGGCCAACAATCTGGTTCATGTGGGCGCTTCCTTCTGGCTGCAATGGGCCGGCTGACAGAATGATGCCGTTGCGCTCGGGCACACTGATGCATGTCAAGCAGGCGGTTCCGGCCATCTGCACGGCTTGGGCTTGGGTGCGTCCGGCAGGGCAGTGAAGTGCCTATAATATGACATAAAAGAAACAAACAGATCGCCGGTCCAGGGGCGCCAGACGGGTGGGTCGCCCGCGGGGGGCGGCCGCATGCAAACCAAGAACCTACCCACGCCGATCGTGCAGTTCAGCCACCGATTGCAGCCCGTCCGCGGCCCGGACAAAAAGAAAGCGGGGAGGTCACCCTCCCCGCCATCCCGTCATCTGCCTGAAATCAGAGGCTGCCGAGCAGCGCCGCTGTGTCCGACATACGGTTGGAGAAACCCCATTCGTTGTCATACCAGCCCATCACCCGGGCCAGCGCGCCGTCCACCACCGTGGTCTGCGTCGAATCGAAGGTGCAGGAGGCCGGGTTGTGGTTGAAGTCGATGCTGACCAGCGGCGCCTTGTTGTAGTCCATGATGCCGGCCAGCTCGCCCTTCGATGCGTCCTGCATCGCCGCGTTGATCTCTTCCTTCGTCGCCTGCTTCTCCAGGTTCACGTCCAGCGACACCAGGGAGACGTTCGGCGTCGGAATGCGAATCGCGGTGCCGTCCAGCTTGCCCTTCAGCGCCGGCAGCACCAGACCAACCGCACGCGCCGCGCCGGTGGAGGTCGGGATCGCCGAAACCGCCGCCGCACGGGCGCG
>DAICYU010000507.1:396-3525 GCA_027311485.1 Acetobacteraceae bacterium | reverse complement strand
CAGGCGGCGGGCGATGCCGATGATGCGATGCGCCTCGGACCAGAGATTATAGGGTTCCAGCGTATCGAGGGGTACCCAGAGTGCGGCGGTGACGTCCGATCCGGCGACTGGCTCCCCGTCTGCCCAGAGCGCGGCAAAGTCCAGGATGGTATAGTGGAAGCGCACCCGTCCTGCCTCATCGCGGCGGATGATATCGACATGGGCGCAGAAATGCAGCGTGTCGACGGTCAGGCCGCATTCCTCCAGGAGCTCACGCCGAGCGGCTTCCTCGCAGGTTTCGCCGAGTTCCTGGGCGCCGCCGGGGAGGGTCCAGCTTCCCAGGTTGGGTGGCTTGCCGCGCTGGCACAGCAGGACCTGATCGCCGTCGGGGGTGCGCCGGATGACGACGATGCCGATGCCGACGATCGGGCGCGCGGGGTACTCGCGATCGGTCACTTGGCGCCCGCAGGTGCGGGTGCTGGCTGGGGAGGTGTTGGGTTTGCCGGTGCCGACGTTGCCGGTGCCGACATTGCCGGCGGGGTGGTGGATACGGCGGGTGCCGGCGTGGGTTCGTTCGCCTTGAGGTCGTCCATGGTTGGCACCAGCGACTTCTCCTTCCAGGAGCCGATTTCGTAGGTCCACCCGGCGAGCCGCGCGTTCAGCTTGTCAGCCTCGGCCTTCGTCTTGTCGGAACCGGTCGCGGCGAAGTGCGCCCACGTTTCCTTTCCTTCGTGCAACACGGTCACTGTGACCGCAAGGCCATCGTCGGTTGTGAACACCGAGTGGCCGACCTCCTTGCCGGGCGCGTCCGTGTTCGTTGCACCATCCGCCGTCTTACCGTCTGCGGCCTTGGCATCGGCCGCCTTGGCATCGCCCCCCTTGGCATCGCCCGCCTTGGTCTCCCCCGCCTTGGTCTCCTCCGCTGGCGGCTTATCGGCGCGCACATGCTCAAAGCTCAACAATTCCAGCCCGCGGGCGACATCGTCCACCTTGTAGCCTTCCAGCTTCGGGTGGTCGGCCGGCTGGGTCAGGGCAAACCGGCCGGCCAGTCGACCGAATACGAGAGCCCGGTCACCCACGACAACCGAGGCGATCCGGTTATGGCTGATGTTGATGACGCTGCGGTCCAGCCATTGCGAGGGGTCGGCATCGACCTGCAGGTTGCCTTCGGCCAACCAGGACTGATTCTCACCCGGCCGGCGCACATAGACCTCGTCGGGCAGGTTGCCGACACCGCGGACGCGCCGGTGGCCAACGATGATTTCCGCGATCGGCTTGCCGCTGGCGTCCATCACCTGCAGCAGATCGCCGGTCGCGTCCTTGCTGTTCGGGTCACCCACGCCCAGCCGGCTGAACTCCGCCGGGTCGCTGGTGCGCGGTTCGGTCAGGCGCAGTTCGGTCAGCCCTGCCAGCACGCCGCGCAACTTGGCCCGCTGGACCGGATAGTCCTGCATCGCCGCCACGCCCCAGCCGCCGTTGGGCCGCTTTTCGATCACCATCCGATTGCCCTGATGGATGATCTGGATTTTCGCCGCATCCGCCAGTTTCGGCGCCAGATCGGGAAACGCCGGCTTGCCGCCCTGCACGGTTTCCCGATCGGTCGGCGTTGTCGCGGTGCCGAAATACCACCCGCCGGCCAGCGCGATCACGCCGCAGGCCAGCAGAATGCCAACAGTCCTGGCCCTCATGCGCGCGCCCTCGCTCTCCGACTGCGTTGAACAAGTCCCATGGCAATCGCCATCAAGGTCAGCAGGGCCGGCACCAGGACGATGGTGAACAACCGCATTTCGGTCTGCAGGCGGGAGATGTCGCGGTTCAGCTCCAGCTGTACCGCGCGCAGCTTCTTGCGGGTCTGCAGGATATCCTGCCGGGCGGCGTCGATCGCGGTGCGCTGGTCGGCGCTGATCACGGCGTCCTGCTTGGCATTGTCACTGCCGCCGGACCGCAGCGTGCGCAACTGCTTCTCCACCGCATCCAGATGCTGCTGCAGCGCCTGCTGGGTTTGCCGGTAGCGTGCCTCGGCGTCGCTTTGCATCGCCGCCACCAGGGTGAACGGGCGGCTGGTATCACCGCGGGAGCGCAGGCCGATCAGGGCATCGCTGCCGGTCAGCGTGCCGATCAGGTTGGCGACGAACGGCCCGTTGTCCGAGAACGGGGTCGCGGTCTGCTGGCCGAAGAAGTCGGCGACGCGGACCCAGAACCGGTCGGCCAGGATATCGGAGTCGGCGACCACGACCATGTTCGCCGGCCCGTCGGTGTGGGCCTTGTAGGCCGGGAAGTTGGCCGGCCGCTTCTGACCGTTGGCCAGCGGCGGCGGGCCCTTGAACGCGGATGTCAGCACGCCGCGGATGCGCGCGGCGATGACCCTGGGGCCACCTTCCGGCTTGAAGCCGGCCATGACCTTGGTGGGATCGGGCGTCCGGACCTCATCCAGCGGGATCAGCCCGTCGCGGTCGCTGGTGCGCAGCAGCGGCGTGAACTCGATCTTTGCGTTCGGCGCCTTCGCCAGGAAGCCCGACGACGCCACCGTCACCTGGGTCAGATCCGCGGTCGCCGGGTCGTCGTGGTTGATGCCGGCGCGGATGTTGAACCAGGCGGGATAGTTCACCGCCTGTGTCCGTTCACCTTCGCCGCCGCGCACCCGCCAGGCGCCGGTCAGGTCGCCGACAACCTGCTTCGGGTTGAATTCGATGCCCCAGGCGTCGAACAGCGGCTTCAGGTCGGAATGCGCGTCGGTCACCGGCATGCCGGACGGCGAGGGCTGTGCGGCCATCGTCTCACTCCAGGGGTCCACCATGGCCATCAGCTTGCCGCCGCGCATGACGAACTGGTCGATGGCATACAGCGTCGCCGGCGAGAGGTTCTGCGCCTCAGCCACCAGCAGCACCTGGATGTCGGGGTCGATCACCTGCGCGTCGGTCTTCACGGTTTTCACCGTGTTGCTCTGCTGCAGCAGCATCGCCGCGGCGAAGGGTTGGGCCGCGGTGCGGTCGCCCATCATCAACGCCCGCGGGTTGCCGTCCAGCGGCAGCGACGACATCACGCCGACGACAGGGCGCTTGGGGTTGGACAGATTGTAGATCAGCTTGGTCAGGTCGTATTCCAGGAACGGCTCGCGCTCCGGCTGGAAGAACGCGATGTCGCGCTCGT
>DAICYU010000507.1:0-386 GCA_027311485.1 Acetobacteraceae bacterium | reverse complement strand
CTCATCGTCTTCCTGGTTGGTGCCGGCCAGCCCGAAATAGACCTGGGTGCCGCTCTGATCCAGGGGAACGCCCTGCAAGCCGTAGCCCATGGCGCGATCCTCGACGTCGCTGAACGGCTCGGGGTCGTAGAATTCCAGCCGGACCTTGCCGTTCGATCGGCTGGCGTAGTCGCGCAGCATCTCCCGCACATGATCGGCATAGGCGCCATATGACGGCACCGCGGTGCCGAGCTGGCGGGAGTAAAACAGGCGCAGCGTGATCGGCTCCTTGATCTGGGCCAGGATCTGCTTCGTGCCGGACGACAGGGTGTACAGGTGCCCCTGGGTCAGGTCGTATTCCAGGAACCGCTAACGGTCGGCCTGGAAGAACGGAATGGTCCGCTCAT
>DAICYU010000506.1 GCA_027311485.1 Acetobacteraceae bacterium | reverse complement strand
AGACCGGATACCGGCCCTGGTACTGCTAGACCGACAGCCGCCGTCGTACCTCGGCCTCATCCAAATCCTCCCGCCGCCCGGAAAGCACAATGTCGCCACGGTCCATCACCGCGATCGTCTGTGCCAGTTCCTGCGCAAAGTCGAAATACTGCTCGACCAGCAGGATGGCCATCCGTCCCGACGCCCGCAACAGCGCAATAACCCGCCCAATATCCTTAATAATGCTCGGCTGTATCCCCTCGGTCGGCTCATCCAGCACGATCAGGCGCGGCTTCATCACCAGCGCCCGCGCAATCGCGAGCTGCTGCTGCTGGCCGCCCGACAGGTCACCGCCGCGCCGGCGCAGCATGGTCTTCAGCACCGGGAACAGGTCGAAAATCTCCTCGGGCAGCTTGCGTTGCCCACGCGGCAGCACGGCGAACCCGGTCTCCAGGTTCTCCCGCACCGTCAGCAGCGGAAATACGTCGCGTCCCTGCGGCACCCAGGCGATGCCCCGCCGAGCACGCTCATACATCGGGAGGCGGGTGATATCGTGGCCTTCCCAGCGGATGGTGCCCCGCGTAATCGGATGCGCGCCGACCACCGCCCGCAGCAGCGATGTCTTACCGACACCGTTGCGCCCCAGCAGGCAGGTGACGGCGCCGGTTTCCGCCGTGATCGAGACCTGCCGCAGGGCGATGGCCGCGCCATAGTGCAGGTCGACGTTTGCAACTTCCAGCATCACCGCCCCAAATAGACTTCAATCACCTTCGGGTCCGCGCTGACAAAGTCGATGGAGCCTTCGGACAGCACCGATCCTTCGTGCAGCACGGTTACCTTCACGCCCAGTGCCCGGACGAACGCCATGTCGTGCTCCACGACCACGACAGACCGGGTCTGGTTGATTTCGCGCAGCAGGATGGCCGTCTGCTCGGTTTCCGCGTCGGTCATGCCGGCGACAGGTTCATCGACCAGCAGCAGCTTCGGTTCCTGCGCCAGCAACATGCCGATTTCCAGCCATTGCTTCTGCCCGTGCGACAGGTCGGCGGCGCGCCGCCGGCGATGATCCTGCAGCCGTGTGGTGACCAGGATTTCCTCGATCCGCGCCCTTTCCGCCGCCGTTTCCCGGGCGAAAAGGCTGAACCGGGGGCTACGGTCGCCGGCCAGGGCGAGCAGCAGATTGTCCCAGACGGAATGCGGCTCGAACACCGTCGGCTTCTGGAACTTGCGGCCGATCCCCAGATGCGCGATGTCTGGCTCATCCATCCGGGTCAGGTCGGTGCCCTTGCCGAACACCACCTTGCCGGTATCCGGTCGTGTCCGACCGGTGATCACGTCCATCATGGTGGTCTTGCCGGCGCCGTTCGGGCCGATCACGGCCCGCATCTCACCCTCAGTGAGCACCAGCGACAGGGCATTCAGCGCGCGGAAGCCGTCGAAGGTCACGGTCACGCCGTCCAGGTACAGCAGCGTATCAGTCTCGGTCATCCCGTCACCTCCCGCGCGGCGGCGGCGGCCGGCGTTTCCGCTGCGATGTCACGCCCATCCGCCTCACGCCCAGCCGGGAGCCGGCCCGGGCGGCGGAACAGGCCCATGACGCCACGGGGCAGAAGCAGGGTGACGAAGATGAACATCGCACCCAGCGCATACAGCCAGAGTTCCGGCAGCTCGCTGGTGAACCATGTCTTGCCAAAATTGACCAGGAACGCACCCAATATTGCGCCAACCAGTGTGCCCCGTCCGCCGACGGCGACCCAGATCACCGCTTCGATGGAGTTGCCGGGGGCGAACTCGCTGGGGTTGATGATGCCGACCTGCGGCACGTACAACGCCCCGCCGATGCCCGCCATGATCGCCGACAGGACCCAGACGACAAGCTTGTAGGATTCCGGCCGGTAGCCCAGGAAGCGGGTGCGGTTTTCGGTATCCCGCACTGCGATCAGGATTTTCCCGAACCGCGAGTCGACGACGAACTTCGCCAGCAGCAACTGCAGGCACAGGAACAGCGCCGAAATCACCAGCAGGGCGGAGCGGGTGGCGTCCGCCTGGATGTTGAAGCCCAGGATGTCCTTGAAGTCGGTCAGTCCGTTATTGCCGCCGAACCCCATGTCGTTGCGGAAGAACGCCAGCAGCAGCGCGTAGGTCAGCGCCTGGGTGATGATCGACAGGTAAACGCCGGTGACGCGGGACCGGAACGCGAGCCAGCCGAACACGCCGGCCAGCAGCGCTGGCACCAGCAGCGCCATCAGCACCGCGAAACCGAACCATTCAAACCCGTGCCAGTACCAGGGCAGATGGTCCCAGCCCAGGAACACCATGAAATCCGGCAGGTTTGCATTGCCGTACACGCCACGCGCGCCGATCTGCCGCATCAGGTACATGCCCATCGCGTAGCCGCCCAGGGCGAAGAACGCGGCATGGCCCAGCGACAGGATGCCGGCGAATCCCCAGACCAGATCGACCGACAGGGCCAGCATCGCGTAGCACACGTACTTGCCGGCGAGCGCCACCACATAGGTCGGCACATGCGCCGCCGAGGCCGCCGGCGTGATCTGGTTCAGCACCGCCAGCAGCAGCGCGCCGCCAAGCACCAGCACCATTGCGACGACGATATTGCGGTCGACGGTCATGCCTCCACCGCCCGTCCCTTGAGCGGGAACATGCCGCGGGGGTTACGCTGCACGAACAGGATCAGCAGCACCAGGACCACGATCTTGCCCAGCACCGCGCCGGCGATCGGCTCCAGGAACTTGTTGACGATGCCCAGCGTCAGCGCACCGACGGTGGTGCCCCACAGATTGCCGACTCCGCCGAACACCACGACCATGAAGCTGTCGATGATGTAGCCCTGCCCCAGGTTGGGCGACACGTTGTCGATCTGCGACAATGCCACGCCGGCGATGCCCGCGACCCCCGAGCCAAGCCCGAACGTGAGCGCATCGACCCAGGGTGTGCGGATGCCCATCGCCGCCGCCATCCGGCGATTTTGCGTGACCGCGCGCATGCGCAGCCCCAGCGGTGTGTAGCGCAGCGCCGCCATCAGCGCCGCGACCACCACGATCGCGAACAGGATGATGTACATCCGGTTCCAGGTCAGCGTCAGCCCGCCCAGCTGGGTGGCGCCGCTCATCCAGCCCGGACTGTCGACATCCTGGTTGTTTGCCCCGAACAGGGAGCGGACAACCTGTTGCAGCATCAGCGACAGCCCCCAGGTGGCCAGCAGCGTTTCCAGCGGCCGCCCATACAGCCAGCGGATCAACGTCCGCTCGATGACGATGCCCACCACGCCGGTGACTAAGAATGCCACGGGCACCGCGACCAGCAGGTTGGCGCCATACAGCCCGGGCAGATAGGCGCGCATCACCTGCTGCACGACAAAGGTCACGTAGGCGCCCAGCATCACCATCTCGCCGTGCGCCATGTTGATGACACCCATCAACCCGAACACGATCGCCAGCCCGAGGGCCATCAGCAACAAGACGGAAAACAAGCTCAGGCCGTCGAAAGCCTGCATTACTGCGATACTGAAATTCATGATGTCGGCAGCCG
>DAICYU010000505.1 GCA_027311485.1 Acetobacteraceae bacterium | reverse complement strand
TTTCCTGCGTACAACAGCGTGCCGAAATCGCCGACTTCCTCACGGAAGGCCATGATGTCGTCGGCAACCTTGTCGGGCGTGCCCCACAGGATCAACTTCTCGCACACATAATCCAGTGTGACCTCGTCATCCGGCTGTTCCTGGTGCGTTTTGAACAGCATCAGCCGACCGTTCTTTTTCAGCTTGGTGAACAGGGAGTTGTAGTACTGCCGATATGGGCTGTCCGGATCGGTCGCGTAGCGGCGGGCGGTAGCCAGGTCATCGGCGACACACAGGCTTTTCGCCACCCGCCAATTCGCCGGATCGGCAATCCGGCCCGTGGCGGCGCAGCCTTCCTGGTATTTCGGCCAGTGGGTGCGCACCCATTGCGGTAGCAGGAAGTTAGCCGAAATCGCATCCCACCCCCGCGCCGCGGCCTGTGCGACTCCGGCTGAATGAGGGGACACCGCGGTGACGACAACCGGCGGATGCGGCTGCTGCAACGGCTTGCCGATGATACCCTGACCGATTTCCGGCATGATCGTCCTGGCGGTGGAGACCTTCCAGTACTTGCCTTCCAGATTGTAGGGTGCCTCACCGCCCCAGATCGCCAGGACCATGTCGATGGCTTCCAGGAACATCTCGGTACGGTTGGCGCTCAGGTTACCGAACACCTCTGCGTCCGACAGCAGGCCGCCCGGGCTGATGCCGAAGATCAGCCGCCCGTCCAGCAGGTGATCCAGCATGGCAAGCTGCGCCGCGACGGCGGCGGGGTGGGTGTTCGGCATGTTCACCGTGCCGGTGCCAAGCCGGATACGCTTCGTCGCGCCAGCCAGGGTGGCGAGGAACATGGCGCAGGAGGTGATATTCTCCGCCAGATCCGTAACATGCTCGCCGCACAGCGCCTCGGTGTAGCCAAGTGTGTCGGCCAGGATGAAGGCTTCCCGGTCTTCGCGCAGGCTTTGCCGCCAGTCTTTTCCAAGCGGATGGATCGGCATGGTAAAGAAGCCAAGCTTCATCGTTTTTCCCCGGCTGCCAACGATATGTCCTGGAACGCGGTCGCATCCGGCGAAGAGAGCGCGTTCCTGAACAGAAAGTCAGCGCATCATTGGCGTCGTCAACTGATCAATCATCGTCAATGATACGCTGGTGTCATGCCCCTGATCGTTCGCCGCATCTGGCGGCGGATGCCGGGACTGAGCATGTGGCTGATAAAAAATAGCTATCGGCGCAACGAACGTTGTTCCAGGACCGCATGCACGGCCGCCGTGTCCTGCTCACCCATCCCGGCCGCCAGCGCCTCGGCGTAGATCGGCCCGCTCGCCTCGAACAACGGCACGCTGACACCCACTTCCCGCGCGAAGGCGCCGATGATCTCCATGTCCTTCTGCCAGGTGGACACCCGCATCGTCGCCGGGCTGTAGGTCCGCGCCGCCATCATAGGCGCCCGCATGTCGAACATCCGCGACGCACCCGCACCGGCGCCGGCCAGTTGCACCACCTGATCGGGATCGAGGCCGGCCGCCGTCGCCAGCACCATCGCCTCGGCCGCCGCAACGTTGTGGATCGCAACCAGCAGGTTGGCGACAAACTTCATCCGCGTGCCGTTGCCATAGGCGCCCAGGTCGTGCGCCGCGCGGGCGAAGTCGGCAAACAGCGGCATCTGCGCCGCGATGGCGGCGGTATCGCCGCTGGCATAGATCACCAGGTCGCGGTTACGCGCTTGCGCGCCCGTGCCGCTGATCGTGCAATCAAGCGCGGTGTGCCCGGCTGCTTCCAGCACGTCGCGCGCCGCCAGCTTGTCGGCCAGTGCCATCGTGCTGGTCTCAATCACTACCCGCGCTTCCTGACCTGCCGCGATCGCGGCAGCCACACGCGCCAGTGCCGCCGGCGACGGCAGACTGGTGATGACGGAAGCTGCCCCAGCGCAGACCGCCGCGATATCAAGGCAGGGCGTACCGCCCGCCTGTGCCAGGGCGGCGCACTTCGCCGGGTCGATATCGGTGCCCAGGACCCGCCAGCCACGGTCGATCAGGCTCTTGGCCACGGCGCTGCCCATGATGCCGAGGCCAATGATGCCCACCGTTCCGGCCATGTTCATTTTCCCTGCCTGTGTTAACAGCCGTTTATGCCCGGGGAACGTCCAGGCGGGAATACCGCTGCCGCGGGACGGTGCCGGCCGGCGGCGTCGACGGGCCTTCATGCTCTTGCAGACACTGTTAAATCGGCGGACGCTGGCTCCAAACAGGGAGAAAACGACCATGGAATTCGGCATGTTCCACGAATTTCAGCGCCGGCCGGAGCAGACCGAAGCCGAAGCGTTCGCCGAATCCTTTGAGCAGGTGGATGCAGCCGAGGCTGCCGGGCTGGATGTGATGTGGCTGGCCGAATTGCACAACGCACCCGAGCGCTCGGTTCTGGCGGCGCCGTTGAACATCGCCAGCGCGATCGCGATGCGTACCAGGCGGATGAAGATCGGCATTGCGGTACAGGTGCTGCCGCTGTGTCATCCGCTGCGCGTGGCCGAGGAAGCCTGCACGGTCGATCACATCAGCCAGGGGCGCCTGATCTTCGGGGTCGGCCGCAGTGGCTTTCCCCGCACGTATCAGGCATACGGCATCTCCTACGCTGAGAGCCGGGAGCGTTTCGCGGAAGTCCTGGAAATCCTCCGCCGAGCCTGGACGCAGGAGACGTTTTCATTTCATGGGCAATTTTATCGGTTTGACAATATCTGTCTGGTGCCGAAGCCATATCAGTCCCCGTATCCGGAACTGCGCATCGCGGTGAACAGCCCGGATACATTTCAGCAGACCGGTGAGCAGGGGATGCCCATCTTTGTCGCGACGCGGCTTGGTGACCTGAACGAGCTGGAGCCTAACCTGCGCGTCTATCGCGAGGCCTGGGCGGCGGCCGGCCATCCCGGGCAGGGAAAGGTGTACCTTCGGGTCCCGGTCTATATCGCTGCCACCGAGCAACAGGCGCGCGAGGAGCCTCGCGAAAGCATCATGCATTTCTACCGCTATTTGGGGGAGCGGATTGAAGCCTCGGCCGCACAGGAAGGCGCGCGGGCCATCGAGAACCGCGCCGAACGCGGGCAGCGCCTGATGACCATCGATTACGATGACGTGCTGCAAAGCAAGATCATCGTCGGCACGCCATCCATGGTCACCGATCGTCTGGCCATGCTGCGGGAAACCCTCGGGCTATCTGGCATTCTGGCTGAGATGAACTGCGGCATGCGCATCCCGCACGCGAACGTCGTGAATTCCTTGGAAATGCTGTGCGGGGACGTTATGCCACAATTCCGTGAAACGAGTGCCTGACGGGCAGCGTTCCCAGGGATGTCAACCATGTCATGGCTTCGAAGGCGTTACCATCGCGGATCTAAACCGGTCTTTGTGAACCGCGGTCCCGAAAGCATGCAGAACATGGTGCCAACACGCCAGCCGCCGCAGATGGATATCCGTCCATTCCGCGATTCGAAAACGGTCTCGGCCGTGGAAGCCTGCGGGCTGATCCGATCCGGCGCGACGCTTGGTGTTGCCTGGATGAGCGACACGCTCGCC
>DAICYU010000504.1 GCA_027311485.1 Acetobacteraceae bacterium | reverse complement strand
GGCCACCGCCTCGTGCGTGGCATCATCCACAATCGCCAGGCACTTGAGCGCACGACCTGAGGCGATACGGTCGAAGACAAAGTCCATCGACCATACCTCATTGGCCGCGCCCGGCCGGATCACCGCCGCCTCGGTGGCCGGCATGACGGCCGGCACATGCAGGTCGACATCCCGCGTTTCCGGTCCCATCAGCGCGCCGACGATCATCAGGACGCCGGCAATCACCAGCAGCACCAGCGGCGTGTACTCGTACGGCATCAGCGCCGACAGCCACAGCAGATAGAACCCTGCAAACGCCGGGATCACCACCGCCGCGCTGTAGCCGATGCCATAGCCGCTCGCCCGGATATGGGTCGGAAACCGCTCCGAGATGTAGGTCGTGACGATCCCCCAGGGCGAGACAACCAGCACATAGAACGCGATGGTCAACGTCGCCGTCACCGCCAGCGGCGCGGCCGCCATGGCGTTGGAGACGAGGATATAGTACAGCCCGCTGCCGCCGATCAGCACCGCCACCCCGCACAGCACGATGGCAACCCGGCGGCCGATCATCTGGCTCAACATGCCGCAGCCGACGAAGCCGAAGAACAGTAGCACGCTGCCGCCCAGGAAGATGTCGGAAGTAAAGCGGGCCGGCACATGCAGATGCTGGATCAGCATGCCGGGCAGGATGCTGGCGGTCTGCGACGCAAACCAGAAGCCCACCATCATCACGAACACCTGCAGCAGGCTGCGCCCATGCACGCCCGAGCACACCTCGCGCAACGGCGCTCCGCTCTTTTCGCTCTCCATCCACACCGGCGATTCCGGGATCGTGCGGTAGAACAGCAGGAACGCGAACGCCATCAGGCCGCCGAAGACGAAAGCCAGCCGCCAGCCCCAGGCAACGTATTGCGCATGCGTGGTGACCCCCAGCAGCAGGCTGGTCACGGCCGAGACCAGGGCAAATCCGATCGGGAACGCGCCCTGCAGGACGCCGCCGACGAAGCCGCGCCGGTCTTTCGGCACCATCTCCAGCGCCAGCGTATTGTTGGATGTGTATTCACCGCCCATGAACACGCCATCGACGAAGCGCAGCAGGATCAGCAGCACCAGCGACCATATGCCCAGCGTCTGGTAGCCCGGCAGGCAGGCGATCAGCACGGTGAACACGCCAAACCCGGCGATGCTGATGATAGTAATGCGCCGACGTCCGATCCGGTCGGCCCAGTGCCCGAACAGCACCGCGCCGCACGGCCGCCCGAACAGCGTGGCGGCAAAGGTGAAGAAATAGATCGTCGTGCTGGCAGCCGAACTCAGTCCCGGCGGCTCAAACAGGCCGATTACCGGCGCAAGCGCCAGCACCGGCAAGTAAATATCGAAGAAATCGACGGCAAATCCGATGCATCCGGCAAACACCGTGCGACGGACCTCCGGCGGCAGCGGTTCAGCGCCATACAGCCCCGAGGCCATGCAATCCTCCCTGTGTCTGCCCGCCTGTTTCCGGACGCGGTCACACGCATCCGCTCGGCGGGACGTTATCGTCAGCGCCCGGCTTCACCGAGCGCTGCTGACCATACCGAATACGCGTAGAAAGTGGCAGGGTTGCCGCTTGACGGTCGCTTGAGCGGCCTTCGTTGCGCCACATCCGTCCCGCACCGCCGCGGCCCGCAGCAGGCGCGCGATTCTCACGCGCCTGCGACAGGGCACCGAAAGGTGTTTACTCGGCCGCCATCGCCACCGTGACTGGCGGATGCGCCAGCCGCGCCAGCAGTTCGGTCCGCCGCTGCATCGCCTTGACGCGGTTGGCATCCTTCACCGGCCCGAAGCCACGGATCTGATCCGGCAGTTCGGCAATCGCCACCGCCGTGTCCAGGTTGTCCGGCCGCAGCCGGTCCAGCGCGGTGTGCAGGTCGGCGGCGTATTGCTCGACCATCGCCCGTTCCTGCCGCCGCTCCGCCTGATAGCCGAACGGATCCAGCAACGTGCCACGGACCACCCTGCCGTGCTGCAGTACCCGGAACAGCGGCAGCGCGACAGATCCTGGCACCGCAATCTTGCGCCGCCGCTCGGTGGCCTTGTCCATCCGGGTGATCAGCGGCGGCGACATATGGAATTCCGGCTTCTCGCCATAGGTCGCCGCGGCGTGCAGCCGAGCGACTTCGTATTCGTCCTTGTAGGCCATCAGGCGGTAGAGGCCTTCGGCGGCGGCACGGGTCAGCCTGCCGGGCTGGCCCAGCACCGTAGCCTCCCGATCCTTCACCTGCTGGATCATCCGCGCGTAGCGACGGGCGTAGCGCGCCGACTGATACGCGGTCAGCGCCTGCATGCGATGCGCGATCAGCGTGTCCAGATCCGCCGGCGGCCCTTCCTCCAGCCCCTGCAGCACCTGCGCGATCAGCTCCGGCTTCTCGGCCAGGATACGACCCCACAGGAAGGCACGCCGGTTCAGCTTCACCGCCGCCCCGTTCAGCTCCACCGCGCGCAGGATCGAGGCTTCGGACACTGGCACCAGCCCGCGCTGCCACGCCAGCCCCAGCAGCATCGTATTCATCGCCTGGGCGTTGCCGAACAGCCGCTCGGCCAGCCGCACGCCGTGCAGCCAGACCGACCGGCCACTGTCGGTGGCCTTTTCGATCGTGCGGCGATGCAGGGCGGCATCGATTGACAGCAACGCGTCGCGCTTGAACTCAGCCGTGGCGGCCAGGTCCATGTTGCCGATCACCACCGCCTGCTTGGCGTTACGCTCCAGCACGCCCGGCTGCCAGGCAACCGCCAGGTCGGCGGCCAGCATCAGGTCAGCACCGCCCAGCGGAATGCGCACCACGTCCAGCGCCGCCTCGTCAGCGGCGATCTGCACATGCGCGACCACGGCGCCATTCTTCTGCGCCAGCCCGGTGAAGTCGAGCGTCTTGACCGCCCGCCCCTCCAGATGCGCCGCCATCGCCAGGATGGCGCCGGAGGTGACGATGCCGCCGCCGCCGATGCCGGCGAACAGGCCCCGCCATACACCCAGTTCCGGCAGCACCGGTTCCGGCAGGTCGGCCGCAATCTCCGTCTCCCGGTCCTGCCAATGCGTGTCGGCGTCGGGCGCGGCCGGTGGGCCGGCCTGCGTCACGAAGCTCGGGCAGAACCCCTTCAGGCAGGACAGGTCGACATTGCAGCTGGTCGGGTTGATACGACGCTTGCGACCGAATTCGGTATCCACCGGCTCGATGGCGATACAGCCGGATTGGGTGGAGCAGTCGCCGCAATTCTCGCAGACCGACTCGTTGATGACGACATGCCGGGTCGGCTGCGCCATGCTGCCGCGCTTGCGGCGGCGGCGCTTCTCGGTGGCGCAGACCTGGTCATAGATCAGCACCGACGGCCCTTCGTACGCGCGCAGGTCCTTCTGCACCGCGTCCAGTTCGTCGCGGGTATGACGGGTGACGCCCGGCGGCAGCGCCTTGGCCGGCGGCAGGCGGTCGTCCTCATCGGCGACGACGGCGATGCGCTTGACACCTTCCGCGGCGATCTGCGCGGCGATCATCGGCACCGTCGGCTGGCCTTCGGTCGGCTGGCCGCC
>DAICYU010000503.1 GCA_027311485.1 Acetobacteraceae bacterium | reverse complement strand
CCCTCGACGTTCACCGCGAAGACACGGTGGTAGCTCTCCCGCGTGATCTCGACGATCGGGGCAAGGTCGAAGATGCCGGCGTTGTTGACCAGGATGTCCAGACGGCCCTGCTGCGCGACCACGGCGGCGATCATCGCGTCGATGGAGTCCTGGCGCGTCACGTCCAGATGCAGGGACGCCGCCTGCTTGCCCAGCGCCTCGGCGACGCCACGCGCCTTTTCGGCGTCGAGATCGGTGACGAAGACGAACGCGCCCTCGGCCACATAGCGCTCACAGATCGCTCGGCCGATGCCGCGCGCGGCGCCGGTGACGACGGCGACCTTGCCTTGCAGTTTCATCGCATGCTCCCACGGATGGCGCCGGTCAGCGCCCGGTATTGCGCCAGGCGTCCGGCATAGGCTTCCGCCAGGGCCGGGTCGGGGCCGATGGTTTCCTCCCGCGCGGGCGGGCGGCAGACGCTGTCCGGCGCCTCTCCGGTGACCGCCATGCGGGCCAGGCGCGCGGCGCCGAACGCGCCGCCATGCTCGCCGCCGCTGATGCGGTGCAGCGGGATCCCAAGGGCGGCGGCGATCAGCGTGACCCAGACGCGGGAGCGGGAGCCGCCGCCGATCACCGTGGCCTCGGTGATGGATGTGCCGGAGTCGGCCAGCGCATCCAGGCAGTCCCGCAACGAGAAGGCGACGCCTTCCAGCACCGCCTGGGTCAGCCGCGGCCGGTCGGTTTCGTGCGCCAGGCCGGCGAAGGCACCGCGGACCGTGGCGTCGTTGTGCGGCGTGCGCTCCCCGCTGAGGTACGGCAGGAACAGCGCGCCGCTGGGCGTTGCCGGCGTGCCGAGTTCGGCCAGCAGATCGGCTTCCGACCGGCCGGTGACGCCGGACCACCAGGACAGGGACGAGGCGGCCGACAGGGTGACGCCCATCTGGTGCCAGGTGTGCGGCACAGCGTGGCAGAACGCGTGCACCGCGGCCTGGGGCCAGGGACGGAAGCGGTCGGTGGTGACAAAGACGACGCCCGAGGTGCCAAGGGATACGAACGCGTCGCCGGGCCGGATCGCGCCCAGGCCGACCGCGCCGGCGGCATTGTCACCGGCGCCGCCGGCGAGCACCGGTGGCCGGGTCATGCCCCAGCGCGCCGCCAGGGCGGGCACCAGCGTGCCGGCTTGTGCGTTGCCTTCGACCAGGGCGGGCATCGCAGCGCGCGACAGATGGGTGGCGGCCAGCGCGGCATCGGACCAGTCCCGCGCCCCGACATCGAGCCAGAGCGTGCCGGACGCGTCCGACATCTCCTCGATCAACGCGCCGGTCAGGCGGTAGCGGATATAGGCCTTGGGCAGCAGCACCATCGCCACGCGGGCGAAGATGGCCGGCTCATGCTGCTTCACCCATAGCAGCTTGGGCGCGGTGAAGCCGGGCATGGCGATGTTGCCGGTGATGCGGCGCAGGTCCGGGCAGGTGGCTTCCAGGGTGCGGCATTCCGCGGCGGAGCGGACGTCGTTCCAAAGGATGGCCGGGCGCAGCACCGTGCCGGCCCGGTCCAGCAGGACCGCGCCGTGCATCTGGCCGGACAGGCCGATGCCGTCGACGGCGGACAGCGGCTTGGGATGATCGCGCCGTAGGGTATCAACGGCGTCCAGCATCGCCTGCCACCACGCCTCGGGGTCCTGCTCGCTGTGGCCGGGGGCCGGACGCTGCACCGAAAGCGGCACGGTGGCGCTGCCGATGGGTGCCTGCGCGCCATCGACCAGCAGCGCCTTGACGCCCGAGGTGCCGAAGTCGATGCCGAGGAACACCGGCCGCTCAGGCGGCCAGCGGGTGGCGGTCAGCGCGCGGCATGGCGATGCCGGCCCGGTCGAACAGATGACAGGCGTCCGGCTGCACGGCGAAGCACAGCGTGTCACGCACGCGGGCGGCGCTGCTGCCCTCGATCTGCACCGTCATCGGCTGGCCGTCCGGCAGGGTCACGTACAGCAGGGTCAGGCCGCCCAGCCGCTCCACCAGCGCGACGCTCGCGGCAATGGCGCCGTCGGGGTCGATCTGGAGCCCTTCCGGGCGGATGCCGAGTGTCACCTCATCGCCAACCCGAACCGCGCCGGCCTGGATAGGGACGGCGATACGGGTGCCGGACGGCAGGCTGACCGTAGTGCCGGCCGGACCCGCGTCCACCACCTTGGTGGACACCAAATTCATCCGCGGTGAGCCGATGAAGCCGGCGACGAACAGGTTGGCGGGATGATGGTACAGTTCCAGCGGCGAGCCCACCTGCTCCACCCGGCCGGCCTGCAGCACCACGATCTTGTCGGCCATCGTCATGGCCTCGATCTGGTCGTGGGTGACGTAGACCATGGTCGCGTTGAGTTCCTGGTGCAGGCGCGACAGCTCGATCCGCATCTGTCCGCGCAGGGCGGCGTCGAGGTTCGACAGCGGCTCATCGAACAGGAACACCTTCGGCTGCCGCACGATCGCTCGGCCGATGGCGACACGCTGGCGCTGACCGCCCGACAGGTCGCGCGGGCGCCGGTCCAGATAGGGTTCCAGTTGCAGGATGCGCGCCGCCTCATTCACCTTGCGGTCACGTTCGGCCCTGGGCACGCGCGCCAGCCGAAGGGCGAAGCCCATGTTCTGCCGCACCGTCATGTGCGGGTACAACGCGTAGGACTGGAACACCATGGCGAGGCCACGGTCGGCGGGGCCGACCGTGTTGACGCGCTTGCCGTCGATCAGCAGGTCGCCGCCGGTGATTTCCTCCAACCCCGCGATCATGCGCAGCAGCGTCGATTTGCCGCAGCCGGACGGGCCGACGAAGACGACGAATTCCCGGTCGGCGATGTCGAGGTTCACGCCCTTGATCACCTCAAGCGGACCGTAGCTCTTGCGGATATTGCGCAGTTGCAATGTCGCCATGCCCAGGCTCCTTTATGCGGGCTGCTATTTGACGGCGCCGAAGGTCAGACCCTGCACCAACTGGCGCTGGCTGAACCAGCCGAACACCAGGATGGGCGCGACGGCCATGGTGGAGGCCGCGGACAGCTTGGCGAAGAACAGGCCCTCGGGACTGGAAAAGGAGGCGATGAACGCGGTCAGCGGCGCGGCGTTCACAGATGTCAAATTCAGGCTCCAGAACGCTTCGTTCCAGCACAGGATCAATGACAGCAGGCCGGTGGAGGCGACGCCCGGCAGGGTCAGTGGCAGCAGCAGATGCCAGATCTCCCCCCAGGTCTTGGCACCGTCCATGCGGCCGGCCTCCAGGATGTCGTTGGGCACTTCCTTGTAGAAGGTGAACAACATCCACACGACGATCGGCAGGTTCATCAGCGCGTAGATGATCACCAGGCCAAGCCGCGTATCCAGCAGGCCGGTGTTGCGGAACAGCAGGTAGATCGGCACCAGCACGCCCACCGGCGGCAGCATCTTGGTGGACAGCATCCACAATAGCGTGCCGCGCGTCCGCTTGGTCGGGTGGAACGCCATGGCGTAGGCGGCGGGGATCGCGAAGGCCAGCGCCAGGGCGGTGCTGCCGACGGAGATGACGATGCTGTTCAACGCGAAGGCGAAGTAGTTGGCGCGCGCGAACACCTC
>DAICYU010000502.1 GCA_027311485.1 Acetobacteraceae bacterium | reverse complement strand
CATCC
This sequence comes from Acetobacteraceae bacterium, assembly GCA_027311485.1. Taxonomy (GTDB): domain Bacteria; phylum Pseudomonadota; class Alphaproteobacteria; order Acetobacterales; family Acetobacteraceae; genus Rhodopila. Next base: position 3,574 of record DAICYU010000502.1, on the reverse strand, counting down.
TGGTGATGTATGTGGAGCTTGGCCAGATCTCCCCGCCCATCGGCATCAACCTGTTCGTCATCCAGAGCATCTGGGACGGGGAGCTGAGCGACGTGGTACTGGGGACGATCCCTTTCCATATCATCATGTTCGTGCTGCTGTTCCTGCTGACACTGTTCCCCGGGCTCGCGCTGTGGCTGCCGGGGCAGATGCAGTAGCCGGTTCGGAATACCGGTCCTGTAACGGTTTGTGTCGTTACAGGACCGGTATTCAGGCAATATCCGCGCTCGACCGCCGAAGGCCGGCCGCCCTGGGCCGATCAGCCCGCGCGCCTAACCCGCGCCGTCGATCGTCAGCACCGTGCCGTTGGTATAGGCCGACACCGGGCTCGCCAGGAACGCCACCGCGTCGCCGATTTCCCGCGGCGTCGCCGCCCGCCCGTACGGCATCCCCGCCGTCAGTTCCCGCCACCGCTCCGCATCGCCGAACTTCTCCTGCGCTTCCGCGCGACGCAGCATCACCAGCCGGTCGGTCTCCACCGGCCCGGGGTTGATCGCCACCACCCGCAGCCCATCCGCCGGCGCGCCCTTCCCCAGCGCCCGCGTGAACGCCATCAAGGACGCATTCCCGGCCGCCCCGGCGATATAGTTGGTCGGGAACTTCTCACCCGCCGAACCAATCACGTTCACGATCACGCCCGCACGCCGAGCCTTCATCTGCGCGTAGATGACACGGCAGAAGGAGATGTAGCCGAACACCTTCAGGTCCCACGCCTGCCGCCACTTCGCGTCATCCACCGACAGCAGGTCGCCCGGCGGGATCGCACCCGCGTTGTTCACCAGGATATCCAGCGGCCCCGCTTCCTCCGCCACCTTGCGCACGGCCGCGTCGCTCGACAGATCCGCCGCGATGGTGCGCACGTTGACCTGCCGCTGAGACCGGATGCCCGCCGCGGTCTGTTCCAGCAGCGTCGCATCGCGCGCCACCAGGATCAGGTTGCAGCCTTCCTCGGCCAGCACCTCGGCCGCCGCCTTGCCGATGCCTTTGGAACCCCCGGTAATCAGAACCGTCTTGCCGGCCAGATGCAGATCCATGGTTACGCCGCCTTTCTGTTGGACGCCTTGTGGATACGGCAGGCTTCGCCGAAGGCTGCCAGAATGGCAAGACTATGCGGGTTGCCGCCGTAGCGCCACTCGGGGTGCCACTGCACGCCCAGCAGCCAGCCCGGCGCGCCCGGCATCGCCACCGCCTCGATCGTGCCGTCCGGCGCCGTGGCCACCACCACCAGCCCGTCCGCCAGCCGGTCGATCGCCTGCCCGTGCAGGCTGTTCACCACGATGCTGTCCGCCCCCAGGATGCGCGCCAGGCTACCCGTGACCGCGATCGGATGCTTCGGCCCGTAGCGCACGTCCGGCTCCCCCGGCCCGCCGCGATGATCCAGCCGGGCGGGCTGCAGGTGCACCCGCTGGAACAGTGACCCGCCCAGCGCCACGTTCAGCTCCTGTATCCCGCGGCAGATCGCCAGCACCGGCACGCCCCGCGCCACCGCCGCGCGGATCAGCGGCAACGTCGTCCCGTCCCGCGCCAGATCATGCGAATCCGGAGTCTCCGACTCGCCGCCGTCATAATGGCTGGGATGCACGTTGCTGGGGCTGCCCGGCACCAGCAGCCCGTCCAGGTGGTCCAGCACGTCCAGCATCGCCGCCCCCAGCGGCGGCACCAGCACCGGCACCCCGCCGGCACCGCCCAGCACGGCTTCGGCATAGCGCGCCGGAGTCTGATGGAACGGCATCTGGTTGCGTTCAACAGCGCAGGCGGGAATCCCAATCAGCAGGCTCATCGGCGGAAACTCTCGGCACGAGGACGGAACCGGTCGGCAATGACCGCCCCCAGCATACCAGCCGCCATCAGCGCCGCCATGCCGCGCGGCGTGCCATCGGTCAGCAGCCCCACCAGCAGGCCGGACACCGCGCCCAGGCTGAACTGGAATGTGCCCATCAGCGCCGACGCGCTGCCCGCGTGCCCGGCGTGGCGCGTCAGGGCCCCGGCGGTGGCGTTGGCATTGTTGAACCCCTGGCAGCCGATCACCACCACAAGCGGCGCCACGATCGCCCACAGCACATGCACCCCGGCGAACGCAAGCCCCAGCAGCACCAGCGTGCCGCAGAACGACACCCGCGCCACCACCGTCAGCATCCGGTTCAGCCCGAACACCGGCAACAGCCGCGCGTTCAACTGGGAGCACGCGACCAGGCTGCACGCGCACAGCCCGAAGATCAGTGCGAATGCCGACGGGCTGAGGCCGAACCCATCCTCGAACACCGGGGCGCAGCCGGCGAGGTAGGCGAACATGCAGAACGTGCTGCACCCGCCCATGATCGCATGCGCCAGGAACGTCCGCTCCCGCCCGATCATCCCATACCGCTGCATCTGCCCCGCCAAACCAAGGCGCGTCCGCCGCTCGGCCGGCAGCGTTTCCGGCAGGATGCGCCAGGCCGAGACGATGCAGGCGGCGCCGTACAGCGTCAGCACCCAGAAGATCACCCGCCAGTGCGCGAAGGCCAGGATCAGCCCGCCGAGGGTGGGCGCCAGCACCGGGGCGACGCCCATGACCAGGATCAGGCGGGACATCATGATGGCGGCTTCCTGGCCCTCGGCCAGGTCGCGCACCACGGCGCGGGCGATCACCATGCCGGCCGAGGCGCCGAACGCCGCCACCGCGCGGAAGATCGCCAGCGCCGTCAGCGATGGGGCGAGCGCGCAGCCGATGCTGCACAGGGTGAACACGGCGAACCCGGCGATCAGCGGGCGGCGGCGGCCGAACCGGTCCGACAACGTGCCCTGGGTGATCTGCCCGACCGCGAGGCCGGCGAACCAGGTGGCGAGCGTGAGTTGCGCGGTGCCCGGCGCGGTGCCGAAGGAGGCCTCGACCGCCGGGAAGGACGGCAGGTACATGTCGGTAGCGGCGGGGCCGACGGCGATGAACAGGCCGAGGAAGCTGGGCAGCCAGGCGGGGTAGCGGGCGGGGGCGACGTGCGTGCTCATCCGGGTCCGGATCGGTTGGGGGTGGGGATGAACGTCGTCCCGGTGGCCCGGGCGCCCGCTTGGATTCAGCTTGTGGGTTCAGGCGCCTGGGTTCATTGGCCGTTGGACACGGCGGACGAAGTGGTGCGGGGAAAGCCGGGCGGGGTCAAGAGGGTTGGACGGGCGGAATGCGGGTGTGTGGTGGCACGCTGGGGCGGGCGGGCGCCGCTCGGCTTGGCCCGTTGTGGGGGTGAGCCGGGGGTTGCCCCGTGCGGCGTCCCGGGGGTGATGTAAAATCCCGCACGAGCGCGTTGACAGCACCCCGGGTTTGGCCCTACTTCCCGGTTCCCGGCGCGGAGGGGTGCCCGAGTGGCTAAAGGGGACGGACTGTAAATCCGTTGGCGTGCGCCTACGTTGGTTCGAATCCAACCCCCTCCACCAACCCGGTCCCTTCCTCCATCCCTGGCGGCCGCGGGCATTTGCCATGCCGGCCGGGCCTCTGCGATCATGCGGCTGAATCCGATGCCGCTCCCCGTTCGTCCGCCACGGGCCGGGCACGAAACGGAACGCC
>DAICYU010000501.1 GCA_027311485.1 Acetobacteraceae bacterium | reverse complement strand
CTGTTGGCGGCGATCTCAGCCTCGGCGTGGAACCTGCTGGGCGGCTATGCCGGGCAGGTCTCGGTCGGCCACGCGGTGTATTTCGGCGCCGGGGCCTATTCGTCCCTCGTGGTATACAGCCAACTCGGCTGGCCGCCGATCGCCGGGGCGCCGATCGGGGTGGCGGTGTCCATGTTGATCGGCGCGGTGGTCGGCACGCCGACCTTCCGGCTGCGCGGCCACTATTTCTCCATGGCGACGATCGCGGTGGCGGAGCTGGTGCGCATCCTGACCTCCAACTGGCCGCTGCTGGGCGCGGCGGTCGGGCTGATGGGGCCGCCGGTGCCGCGCAGCATGGCCGACCTGTCGTTCATCAGCCCGAGGCCGTATCATTACATCTTCCTGGCGGTGCTGGCGATCCTGCTGGGCCTGACCTGGCAGATGCAGCGCAGCCGCATGGGCTTCTACCTGGCCGCGATACGTGGCGGTGACCGGGCGGCGCGCAGCCTGGGCGTGCCGGTGCTGCGCTACAAGATGTTTGCGCTGATGCTGTCGGCGGGCTTCACCTCGCTGGCCGGGTCGCTGTATGCGGTCATGGTCGGGTTCGCCGACCCCGACAGCGTGCTGGGCATCCTGGTGTCGGTTAAGATGCTGATCGTCGCCGCGCTGGGCGGGGCCGGCACCCTGTTCGGCCCGCTGATCGGCGCCATCATCCTGATCCCGCTGGAGGAAGCCACCAATGCCATGTTCGGCGGTGGCGGCACCGGCATCACCTTCATCGTCTATGGTGCGATCATCCTGCTGATTGCCCGCTTCCAGCCCGGTGGCGTCGCCGCCCTGTGGGAGTCGCTGACAACGCGGAGGACCGCCCGTGTTCCTTGAAGCGCGTGACATCGTCAAAGCCTTCGGTGAGTTCCGCGCGGTGGATGGTGCTGCCCTTGATGTGTCCGAGGGGGAGATCATCGGCCTGATCGGGCCGAATGGCGCCGGCAAGAGCACCTTCTTCAACTGCCTGTCCGGCGATGCGCAGCCAACATCCGGCAGCATCCGCTTCCTGGGCCAGGACGTCACCCGCGCGACGCCCGAGGCGCATGCCCGGCTGGGCATGGCGCGCACCTTCCAGGTGCCGGTGACGTTCGAGGACATGACCGTGCTGCAAAACGTCATGGTTGGCGCTTTCCTGCGGCATCCGCAGCGTCGCGCCGCCCTGGCGCGGGCCACGCAGGTGCTGGAGTTCACCGGCCTCGGCGCCCTGGCCGATTCGCCCGCCCGATCGCTGGGCACGCCGGGGCGCAAGCGGCTGGAAATCGCCCGTGCCCTGGCAACCGAGCCGAAGCTGCTGCTGCTGGATGAAGCGCTGGCGGGGCTGACCCCGGCCGAGGTCCGGCTGGCGATCGAGCTGGTGCGCCGCATCAAGGAGCTGGGCATCACCATCGTCATCGTCGAGCACATCATGGAAGTGATCCTGTCGCTGACCGAGCGGGCGGTGGTGTTCCATCAGGGCAAGGTCATCGCCCAGGGCGCGCCACGGGCCGTGGTGGACGATCCGGCGGTCGTCGCGGCCTATCTGGGCCATCACATGAAACGGGTGCGGATGTGAGCGGCCGTCCGTTGCTGAGCGTCGCCAACCTGCAGGTCCGCTATGGCGACCTGGTTGGCGTCGCCGATGTGTCCCTGAGTGTCCCCGAAGGAGCGGTCGTTGCCCTCCTCGGCTCCAACGGTGCCGGCAAGACCACGACGCTGAATGCGATCGCAGGGCTGGTGCCGTCCGCCGGCGGGTCCGTCACCTGGCAGGGGCAGGCGATCACCAACCGCCCGGCCTATGCCATCGTCGCCGGCGGCCTTGCGCTGGCGCCGGAGGGCTGGCGGCTGTTCGTGCAGCAGACCGTGGAGCAGAACCTGCGCCTCGGCGCCACCGTGCTGACCGACAAGGCACGGGTTCCGGCGCTGCTGGAGCGTGTGTTCTCCTTGTTTCCGCGGCTGGCGGAGCGGCGCAAGCAGCGCTCCGGCACGCTGTCGGGCGGGGAGCGGCAGATGCTGGCCACCGGGCGGGCGCTGATGAGCGACCCCAAGCTGCTGATGCTGGATGAGCCGAGCCTGGGGCTGGCGCCGGCGGTGGTGGAGTCGATGTATGAGACGCTGGTGCGACTGCGGCAGGAGGGGCTGACCCTGCTGCTGGCGGAGCAGGCGGTGGAACTGGCGCTGGAAGTGGCCGATTACGCATACGTGCTGCAAACCGGGCGGACCGTGCTGGACGGGCCGGCGGCGCAACTCGCCGACGACCGCGACGTGCAGCGCATCTATCTGGGGCTGGAGACCGAGCGGCCGTAGCGCCGGGGGCACGCCAGGGGGTATGTCGGGGGCCGGATCACGCCGCGGCGGTGCGCCGGTAACGGTTCATGCGCAGGAGCAGCAGGTCGGAAAAGTACGGGCGCATGCGGTCCGACCACGCGGTGTTGGCAGCCTTCGCCCAGGCGTCCGACCGCGATACCGCCGGATCGCGCAGGTGGTACAGCGCGACGTAGCGGCGTTCTGATTCCGTGTCGGTCGCGCGGTAGCGGCGGGCTGCCAGCACGCCGGGCACAGCGGCGAGTTGCGGTAGATGCTCGGTGTTGTACCACTCGTTGAACTCGGCTTCGATGGCGGGGGCGATGTTCATCGAGGCGATTAGCAGGGCGTGGGCGTCATCGGCGGCGACGCCGTCGCCGGGCAGCACCTGCTCCCCCTCAAACCGCATGATGCGGCGGCACATGCCGGTGACCCGTTTGGTCCAGACTGTCTGGTTGTCGCCGGCGACGGCTTGGTAGGCCGGTGACCGCATGACGTCGGCGTTTGCCAGATCGTAGGTCGCGACATGGATCTTCGGGTTGGCTTCGTCGATCCAGCGTTCGGCGTTCAGGACGCCGGGAACACGCAGCCGCTCCGGCAGATGTTCCTGGTCGTACCAGTCGTGAAATTCGTCCTCATGCGCGGTCGAGAAGTCGAACGCCGCCAGCAGCAGGCCCTTTGCCATCGGTTTCCCCCAACAGTTGCCTGACTGTGGCACGGGTCCGGCCAACGTTGCCAGCTTGCGCGTCTTGCGGCATGCAAGTGGGAACGAAGGAGAACGCCGCCTATGCCTTTCCTGACCGAAGCGGAGCCGGAGCGTGGCGCCAACCTGCCGGTGATGCCTGGCATCAGCCGGATTGTCGCGAACAATCCCGGGCCGATGACATATTACGGCACCAATACCTACCTGATCGACACGCCGGAGGGCATCGTGGTGCTGGACCCGGGGCCGGAGGAGCATCCCGAACACGTGGCGGCGATCCTGCGGCACACCGGCGGGCAAGTGGCGATGATTCTGGTGAGCCACACGCACCATGATCATGTCGGCGCAGTACCCGCTTTGCAGGCCGCCACCGGGGCGCCGACCGCCGGTTTCCAGCGCAGCGCCCTGGACACGTTTGAGCCGGACATCAAGCTGGCACACAACAGCACGGTTGCCGGCATGGTCGCATTGCATACGCCGGGCCATGCCGCGGACCATATCTGCCTCGCCATGCCGGCGCGGAACGGCGACCGCGTGCTGTTCAGCGCCGATCACGTGATGTCGTGGTCAA
>DAICYU010000500.1 GCA_027311485.1 Acetobacteraceae bacterium | reverse complement strand
TCCAGCTTGTCCACGTGGATATCCGGCCGCTTCGCCAGCATTTCGAGGAAGATCGGGGCGGCGACGTTGTTCACATAGAACACGCGCTTGGTATTCGGCGCCATTGTTGGCCTTTCTTTGGACGGTCAGACAGGCCGGCAATGAACCGCAGCTTGCGCGCCGGGACAACCGGCGGCAGCGTCGCAGCGGCATTGCGAGGGAGGAAGGGTATGAGCGTCGCAGGAAAGGTCGTGCTGGTCACCGGGGCGGCACGGGGCATCGGGGCGGAATACGCGCGCAGCCTGGGTCAGGCGGGCGCGCATGTGGTGGCGGGTGATATCGCCGATTGCGGGGCTGTCGCGGCCGCGGCGGGCAACGACGCCTTCGCGGTGACCCTGGACGTAACCGATGTAGCCTCCTGCGACCGCATGGCGGAACGGGCGATGGAGCGGTTTGGCCGGATCGACGGGCTGATCAACAACGCGGCGCTGTACGGATCGCTGCGCGGCGGGCGGTTCAACCAGATCGCCGAGACGGACTGGGATGCGGCGATGGCGGTGAACGTCAAGGGCATCTGGAACTGCTGCAAGGCGGCGGTGCCGGGGATGCGGCAGTCGGGCGGCGGGTCGATCGTCAATATCGCGTCGCTCGCGGCGACCTATGGCATGCCGTTCGCGCTGCACTACACGACGTCGAAGGCCGCGGTCATCGGCCTGACGCGCGGGCTGGCGCGGGAGCTGGGACGCGATTCGATCCGGGTCAACGCCGTCGCGCCCAGCGCGGTGATGACCGAGGGGACAGCGGAATTCTTCGGCGAGAAGATGGATCGCGGGCTGGAGGTCATCCGCGCCGGCCAGTCGATTCAGCGCACGCTGGAGCCGGCGGACCTGGTGGGCACGATCGCCTGGCTAATCGGCGACGGCAGCAAGTTCGTCACCGGGCAGACGATCGCTGTGGATGGCGGGACGGTGCTGCTGTAGCGCCTTTTAGTTACAGGTGGCGCCTCGGTTGGGGTAGCCCCAGGTCGTGCCCTGCGGGCCCGGCGGGCATTGGACCAGGATGGTCACGGTAACGGCCTGCGCCGCGGCATTTGCCACCGGCTGCGTGGCAACCGGCTGGGCTGGCGGGGCGCCAATGTCCAGCGACGGGCCCAGCACGTGGGCGCGCACATAGTCACGCACGCTCTGCTCCCGCGCCTGGCGCAGATAGGCCGGCGTGGCCGCAGCCCCGATGACAGTGACCCGCATCAGGCTGGGGTCGAGCAAGGACTCGGTCAGGCTGGCCACGGTGAAGCGGCCGCTGGCGGTCAGGTCCGACTGGTCTGGCGCAAACAGGTTCGCCTGGTCGAGCACGACCTGCGCCCCATTCGGCAAGCGCTGCAGCGTGACCTGGTGGCGGTCAAGCTCGGGCGCGAGGTTTGCCTGCAGCCGGTGCTGCAGGACGCGGGCCGACTGGTGCTGCGCTGAGCTGCCACACCCTGACAGCAGCATCACCGCGCCTGCCGTCAGCACTAGACGTTCGACGTTCAACGACATCATCGGACTGACCCCGGGGCTGTTGCGCTCGCGTTTTTGTCGGGTGCGACGGTCCCGGCGGCAATTCACGTTTCGGTTGAGCGCCCGGGGTGGGTTTGCAATGAGTGGGCCTATCGGCGACGGCGGCTCAGCCGCTTGGCGTTGGCTGTTGCCTTGCTGTGCCACGGTGCGAGCAACGCGGTCGCCGAGGCGGGCGGCCAGGTGGCAAGCCGCATGGACGTTTGCAGCGCCGCGGTGGTTTTCTCCCGCACCATGCGCTGATACTCGGCGGGCGAGCAGGTGCCGCTCGCCATCATCGCGGAACGCATGGCGATGGTCTGAAACGAAGCGGTGCCGAGGCTGGCGAGCATACCTGGCAGGGAGCGTGAGGTTCGGCGTTTGCGCATGTCGCTGATATGGCGAAGCGACAGGCAGGTTCCGATCAGTTTCCCGTGCGCCGGCTGCGTTCGGTGCGTTTCCCGCGACTGTTGCGGTGGCTGTGCGATGCCGGACGGCAACGGTCGGGCGGGTTGCTGCGTTCGGGAACGGCAACGGTGGCCGCCCTGCGCCGCCGCACTCCCGGAGGATTGGCGCATGCTGCGGCGGCTTGTCGTGCTTTCTGCCCTGTTCGGGTTCCTGTTCGGTTTCGATGAGGGCGTCATTGCCGGGGCGCTGCCGTTTATCGGCAAGCAATTCAGCATCTCGGCGGTGGCCGAGGGCTTCATGACTGCGGCGGTGCCGCTGGGTGCTGTCGCCGGTGCCATCATGGCCGCGGTGTGGTCCGACCGATTGGGCCGGCGGCGAGTCCTGCTGGCGTGCTCGGTGCTGTTCGGCATCGGGTCGATCATCTCCGGCCTCGCGCCCGGCGTCGTGGTGCTGACATTTGCCCGGTTGCTGCTGGGGATGGCGATCGGCGCGTCGGCCCTTGCGGCGCCGATGTTCCTGGCGGAGCTGGCGCCGGCCGAACGGCGGGGGGCAATTGTGTCGGCGTTCCAGTTGATGATTACGGTGGGGATTCTGGTGTCCTACCTGACCGGGCTGGGCCTGGCGAACAGCGGGCACTGGCGGACGATGCTGATGCTGGGCGTGGTGCCGGCGGTGGTGACGTTCAGCGGCATGATCGGCGCCGTGGAAAGCCCGCGATGGCTGGTGCTGCGTGGGCAGCATGAGGAAGCCGCCGACGTGATCCGCCGTTTGCAGCCGGATCTGGGGCGGGTGCAGGTGGACCGCATGGTGGCCGACATCCGGGACAGGACGGTGGCGCCCGGGCAGGACGCCGGCTGGGGCGCGTTCCTGGCATCCGGCGTGCGGCAGGTGACGATCTTTGCGATGATGGCGTTCCTGCTGCAGCAGGTCAGCGGCATCAACGCCGTCATCTACTACGCGCCGCGCATCCTGCACAGCAGCGGCTTCGGCAGCACCGGGGAACAGCTTCTGGGCACCGTGGGCATCGGCGTGGTGAACGTGGTGATGACGTTCATCGCCATCATGGCGGTGGACCGGCTGGGACGCCGGCCGCTGTTCATCCTGGCATTCGCAGGCACCGCCCTGAGCCTGGCGCTGATCGCCTGGGCGATGGGCAGCGGCGTGCCGCCGGTGATCGGGCTGATTGGCCTGTTCGCCTACATCAGCGTGTTCGCGATGAGCCTGGGTCCCCTGCCCTGGCTGTATATGTCGGAGCTGTTTCCGCTACAGCTGCGCTCCCGCGGGATGGCGCTGGCATCGGTGACGAACTGGTCGTTCAACTTTCTGGTGGTGTTCCTGTTCCCGATCGCCACCACGCACCTCGGCACAATGACAACAATGGCCCTGTTCGCGGCATTCTGCTCGGCCGGCGTCGTCTACGCCTGGTTCTGGGCGCCGGAGACGAAGGGCGAGTCGCTGGAGGCGCTGGAAACCCGGCTGGCGGTGCCGAACGTGGTGCGGGCCGGCGGCGATTAGCGCACGATCGGGATTGGTCAAATCGAGGCGGCCAGATGGAAGAGGCTTAAGCCAAGCGGCGGGCGAACCGCTTCGGGGCAGTATTCGCCGCGTAACTTATCGAAATCGAAATAACCAGGGACAACGGGGTAGAATTTTGTGAACAGAATTTAACAG
>DAICYU010000004.1:10592-28226 GCA_027311485.1 Acetobacteraceae bacterium | reverse complement strand
ACGTCGAAGCCGATCCCGACTTCGTGAAATTTTTTACGCTGGTCGTCGGAATGGTGGATCTCGTCTTGCCACGGTTTGTGCAAGAAGGCAAAAAATACGCTACGATCACGATTGGGTGTACAGGCGGACGTCACCGTTCCGTTCATCTGATTGAAAAACTGGCCAACCACCTCACCAACGGCCTAGCATCGAACAAGGACGGTGTGGCGACGGCAGAACCCCTGTGGCGGGTGTTCGTGACACATAGGGAACTGGTTCGCCGCGGCGAAGCAGACGCCTTTCTGATGGACCGCCCGGTTGCGCGCCGGGTGAAATCCGACTTAGACAAGGCAGCGCAAGCCTTGTCCGTTCAGGCGTAGGAGGCCTGAGACATTACAATGGGAAAACCGAACGCCTGCGGACTTGCTCGTCCCGCTCCTCATTGGGACGCTTCGGTCCGTCCATGATCGGTATGGTCCTAGTGACACACGGCCGTCTCGCGGAGGAATTGCGTTCCGCGATGGAGCATGTGGTCGGGTCACAACGGAACGTCGACACGGTCTGTATCGGACCGGACGACGACATGGAAAACCGCAAAGCCGAGATCGAGGCCTGTATCGGGCGCTGCGACACCGGTGACGGCGTGGTTCTGCTGACCGACATGTTCGGCGGAACGCCCTGCAACCTCGCCATCTCCATGATGGAGCGCAAAGGTGTCGAGGTGATCGCCGGCGTGAACCTGCCGATGTTGGTCAAGCTCGCCAAGGTGCGGTCGAAGCAACCGCTGGCCGATGCCGTGTCCTGCGCCGAGGACGCCGGGCGCAAATACATCGCCGCCGCTTCGCACGTGCTGCACGGGCAGAGTTGCAAGGGAAACGGTAGCTGCAAATGACCGAGCCGGCCGAACCGGCGTCCTCGGGCGAACCCGTTCTTTCCCGCACCGTCACCATCGTCAACAAGCGCGGCCTGCACGCCCGCGCCGCCGCCCGCTTCGTCACCCTGGCCGAACGCTTCGGCGCCTCGGTCGATGTGCTTCGGGACGGTCAGGTGGTGCCAGCCCGGTCGATCATGGGGCTGATGATGCTGGGTGCCGCCCGCGGCAGTGAAATCGAGTTGCGCGCCGAAGGCTGGGATGCCAAGGAGGCTTTGGACGCCCTGGCTGCCCTGGTCGAGGCCGGCTTCGATGAACAGGATTGACCCACCGCCGCCGCAACATAAGCGACTGGCACGCACCGGCCTCGCTGCCGCCGAATCACGTCCCCGACCCGAACGCACCTTCAACGGCATCCCGGTTTCCCCCGGCGTTGGCATAGGTCCCGTCTTCGGCACCAGCGAACCCGAAGCCGTCATCCACCACCGCATCATCGACACTGCCGAAATCGGCCCGGAAGGCGCTCGGCTGGAAGCCGCTATCGTCCAGTCGCGCAAGCAGTTGCTGAAGCTGCGGTCCCGACTGACCATGCTGCCGGAGGACAGCCAGTCCGAAATTGCGCCGATGATCGATGCTTACATCCGCATGATCGGCCCATCCAGGCTGATCCGCGGCGTGCGCCGGCGGATCGAGGAAAACCTGATCTGCGCGGAAAGCGCCGTCACCCAGGAAGCGGAAGCCATCGCCGCCGCCATCATGAGCCAGGCTGAACCCGGCTTGTCGGCCGAGGATAAGGCCAGCCTGAAGCGGCGCGCCGATGAGGTGCAGGAAATCGCCCGACGGCTGATCCGCAACCTGACAAGAGCGCCGTTCCGCAGCTTCGCCGGCCTGCCGGAGGGCGCGATCCTGGTCAGCGAATCGCTGCGTCCGGCGGATGCGGCGCTGCTGGATCCATCGCGGCTCGCCGCGGTGGTGACCGAGGAAGGTGGTGCGGACGGGCATACCGCGGTGATGCTGCGTGCCCTGGGCGTGCCGGCGGTCCTGGGCGCCACCGGATTGGGCCAGGCGGTGAAGCCGGGCGACACCGCCATCGTCGATGGCGTCACCGGCCAAGTGACACTGAACCCGGCACCACCGGCCCTGGCCGCCGCCCGCAAGGCCGTCACCGCCTTTACCCGCGAACGGCAGCGCTACGCCCGGCTGCGCCGCCTGCCCGCCGAAACGCAGGACGGCGAAGCGGTGGAACTGCAGGCGAATCTGGAACTGCCAGTCGAATTACCCCGGATCATCCAGTCCGGCGCAGTAGGCATCGGTCTACTGCGCACCGAGTTCCTGTTCATGAACCGGGAAACCATCCCGGATGAGGCGACCCAGACCGAGTCGTACCGGGCGATCGTTGAGGCGATGCACGGCGATCCCGTCACCATCCGCGTGCTGGACTGGGGCGGCGAGAAGGAAATCGAGGCGCTGGCCCTGGCCGGCATCGTGCCGGAAATCGCCGATGCCAATCCCGCCCTGGGCCTGCGCGGCATTCGCCTGCTGCTGCGCCGGCCCGAGCTTTTGGAAACCCAGTTCGCCGCCATCCTGCGCGCCGCCATGGCCGGCCCGGTCCGCGTGCTGCTGCCGATGGTGACCACTGTCGGCGAAGTCCGCGCCGCACGCGAAATCTATGAGCGGGTCGCCCGCCGCGTCCGCCGCCGCGGCGAAAAGATCCCCGAGAAACTGCCGCCGCTGGGCATCATGATCGAAACGCCCGGCGCCGCGCTGTCCTCGGACGCCCTGGCACTGGAAGCGGATTTCTTCGCCATCGGCACCAACGACCTGACCGCCTACACCCTGGCGGTGGACCGCGCGGAGAGTGACGTCGCCCCGCTGTACGATCCCATCCATCCCGCCGTGCTGCGTCTGGTGCAGTTCGCCACCGAAGCGGCGCTGCGCCTGCGTATGCCGGTATCGATCTGCGGCGAACTCGCCGCATCGCCGAAAATGACGCCGCTGCTGCTGGGGCTGGGAGTGCGATCGCTCAGCATGAACGCCTCGGCGGTGCCGCGTGTGAAGCAGATGATCCGGTCGGTGGCGATCGACGCCTGCGTCCGCTTCGCCCGCCGGGTGATGGAGCAGAGCGATCCGGAGCGAATCCGGGAAATGCTGGACGCCTTCGGCGCCCCCACGGAGCAGCCGGGACGACCGTAGGACGCGATCGGATCACCCGACGACACGGGCGCCGGAGCGCACTGATATTCCACAGCAGCAACCGTAGAGCCTTGGGGACTTCAGCCTACTCCCGGTTCCGCATCGGATACAGCCGCTATACGTGACAGCTCTTCATTTGACTTTTGGAACCTTTGCGGCGGCGCGCACCCGGGATCGGCTCGCGTTTTCGTGATTACTTACGCCGCTTCTTCCAGCGGCGATCGCTGGGGCGGCCGGATTGATGCTGGCGGCGCCGGGGGCATCGGCCGAACTTGCTGGTCGGGACAGGGAATTTGTTGTTCCGGCCAGCAATATCGGCACCTCGGTGCAGTGTTGTTTTCCGCTGCTTCCACCCATTGCACGCCAATTGAATTTCGGTATCTTCGTGTTTGAACAATCGTCGTCCCATTCAACTATTGGCTGAAGGTTGCTTCCCTTGGCAAATACCGAACTCATGGATATCGAGTCCTCGATGCAGACGCTCGTTCGCCGGGCTTATGAACTCGGGCGGAATGACGTGCTGAAGCGTGTTGTCGATGTCCTGAAAACCGATCACCAGACGACCGAGCCGCTGGCACTCGCTGGACCACAGAAGGTGTTGCCCGAAGCGGCGTTGGAAGACGGACACGCACACGCGCAGCCCGAGCTGGCTGAAACCGGAGAGACAGGGCCGGTGACGACCAAGGAGAAGCCGTGGTGGGCCTGGCCGGTTCGCTAACACGCCGGACGGCCGGTCCAACCACTCGCAACCGAATCAGGAGTTAACGCGCCGGGAGAGAACGATGACATACGCCGAACGGATTGTCCGATGGAACCGCTGGTATGACGACGCGCCGCCGGATTGGCGCTTCAGTATTGTACTTTGGCCGTTACTTGCGCTCGGCGCGATCAATATGTGGCTGACGATCGGGTTTGGCTTCCCGTTCGCGCTGCTGGTCATCCTGGGCATTCTCTTCGTTCTCGCCATTCGCGTACCGCATGTGCTGGGCTGGGTCAGGCCAGCGGGTGAAACGGCACCGCCCCGCTTCCAGATCGAAGGCGGCGGCTGGCTGCGCGATCTGAACCACCGTTACGACGCGATGCCGGAGGCCCGGCGCGTCTGGATATTTCCCGCGATCCTGCTGATCGCCGGCGGAATAAACATGGCGCTGACCATCGCCAACGGTTTCCCGTTCGGCATCCTGTTCCTGCTGGTGCTGCTGGTGCTGGTGGCAATCCGCGCCCCCTATGCGGCCGGCTGGTTCGCGCCGCCGTCGTTGAGCCAGGTTCCCCATACCGGGGACTTCCCGCCAGCCCAGGTCGAACAGGCGCCGGTGCAATCGATCGAAGCCGTGCCGCCGCCAGAGACGACCCCGGCTTACCACGCGCCGTTCGAAGCCGTGACCGTCCCACCACTGCCGCGCCAGACTGAGCCGGACGGCGGCGCCGCCGCGGCAGAGCCAGACGACAAGCCGGCCCACCGGCTCACCGACCAGGAAGACTGACGCGACGCGTTCACGGTCGGTCGTTGCAGCGATCCGGTGGTGCTACGGCACCGCCGGTCGTGACGCCACCGGACTGCCGCCGTGGTCAGACGCCGTCATGGGGAATCGCCTTCGCGCAGGGGACGTGCTGGGATGCCGCCCGGGAGGAAGAATGCCATGACCGATATGTACGCTCGCTATACCCGTCTGCGGTTCGACCGGCCGCATCCGAAGGTGCTGCGGGTGACCATGGACAACGGCAGGATGAATACTGCCGACGCGGCGCTGCATGCCGAACTGGCCGATATCTGGCGCGATGTCGACCGCGATCCGACGGTGAACGCCGTGGTGCTGACCGGAGCCGGAACGGTGTTCTCGGCCGGCGGCGACTTCGCGATGATCCAGAACGATATTGCCGATTTCGACGGCCGAGCGCGGCGGTGGCGAGAGGCGCGGGATATCGTGTACAACCTGATCAACTGCTCCAAGCCCGTGGTCAGTGCGATGCGCGGCGTGGCGGTGGGCGCCGGGCTGGTGTGCGGCATGCTGGCGGACATTTCGATCGCAACGAAGGATTGCCGCATCATCGACGGACATACACGCCTGGGCGTCGCCGCGGGGGATCATGCCGCAATCATCTGGCCGCTGCTGTGCGGGATGGCGAAGGCGAAATACTATCTGCTTCTGTGCGAGCAGGTCCTTGGTGCGGAAGCCGAGAGGATTGGGCTGATCAGCCTGGCGGTAGAGGATGCCGAACTGGATGCCAAGGCGGTGGAACTGGCAACCCGACTGGCCGAAGGGGCGCAGAGTGCGATCCGCTGGACGAAGTACGCGCTGAACAACTGGCTGCGGGCGATGGGACCGACCTTCGATGCCTCTCTGGCGCTGGAGTTCCTGGGCTTCACCGGCCCCGAGGTGAAGGAGGGATTGGCGGCGCATCTGGAGAAGCGCCGGCCGGCCTTCCCGCCCGATACGGCGGTCTGACCGGCTCGGCCAGGTCATAGTGCCAGGAGGAGGCGATCCTCCTGGCGAGGCGTGGTCAGAACGTCAGGACCGCGTCGGCGGCAAAGGTGAAGTTGTTCGGCGTGCGCTTGGTCAGGGAGACGATGTTCTGGTTATACGGATTGTTGTCGGTGAACGCGTGATCCCAACGCACCTCCGGCCGGATCAGCAGGCCGGTGACCGGGGCCGGCAGGGTTGGCTTGTAGGTTACGCCCAGCGTCAGGGCACCGTAGGTCGAGCTTCCGGTTGATCCGGTCGCCGGGTTCACACCGGTGTACACCAGGCTGCCAAGCGGCAGGCCCTGTTGCACACGGATCGGGTCATTGTTGCCGGCAAACGATGCAACGAAGTAGTTGTTATCATCTCGGAACAACTCGACCCGGGCATTCAGCGTCAGCGTATCGGTCAGCGTATAGGACGCGTACTGGGCGGCGCCAAAGGCGTTGACCGGCTTGTTGTCATAGCCGTACGCATCGCGGACCCAGTTCAGCTCGGTCGTCAGCGTCAGGGCGTCGCTCGCCTTATAGGCCATGACGATGTCGTTGTAGGCCCGCCACTCCCCGTTCGCATTGAATCCTGCAGGCGCCAGCACGCGGGTGGCCTGCTCGGGTCCGACATGGGTCAATGCCAGAACCGTCAGTTTGCCGCCCTCCAGCGTCAGGTTGACGCCGCCGATCGCCCCGACTGCGCCATTGTTGTCGCCCAACGGACCGAAGGTCGTGTTGGTGCCCGTATCAAGCCCGGCATAGACATCCAGCACGCTGTTGACGTGCGTCGTGGTCAGCACGCCGGTGTGCTTGAACGGCAGGCCGAACTGGAAGATGTAGGAGTGTGAGTAGAACGGGTTGGTCGACGGGTCGATGGTTTCAAAGCCAAGCGGCGTCGGGTACTGGCCGGCTTTGACGTCCATGCCGCCCGAGGTCAGGATCGGCAGGTGGAACAGCGCGTTCGCTTCCACGATATCGAACTGATAACGGTCGCCTTCGGTGGCGAACGGCGTGCCGTAGTTGTTGCCCGGCGAAATCCGGTTCAACTCACCCAGGAACTGGGTGTAGCGCGCGTCCGAACCGTACAGGCCCTGCAGCTTGAAGCCCCATTGGAAATCCGAATTCTTCGGGTCCAACGGCTTGTTGGCCGTCAGCAGAAGCTGATTGAGCTGCGCCTGGTTGGCATGGTCGGTGAACAGCTGCCCGTAGTTCAGGCCATTACCGGGTCGCATCGGGTTCAGCGAGAAACCGGCGTCGAGCTGCGCCGAGAGGTGGATGCCATTGATCCAAAACCCGGCTGGCGCGGCTTCGCCGCTGGCAGGCTTCGGCGCCTCGGTCGTTGCATCAGGCGACGTCGTCGCGGGCGCGGCAGGTGCGGCGGGCGCGGTCTGCGCCGCTGCCGGCAACGTCCCGGCCGCGACCGACACGGCAGCCATCAGGAGAACAGTCCCCGGCTTCCTGAAAGTTTTCATAGGCGGTTCCATTCCAGTGATGTGTAGGGCACGGACATCCGGCCATGTGCAGCAGTGCGCCGTATAAGTTCCATATCGGTCGTTACACGGCGGCGAAGGCAGGCGCCCCGGCGTTGTAGAGCGCCTGTTTCGTCCGTAATCAGAAGACCTGTTCGCCGTGGAGGACGATATCGAGTCCCTCGCGCTCCTCCTCCTGTCCGACGCGCAGGCCGACGAGGGCCTTGGTGATCATCAGCAGGATCAGCGTCATGACACCGCTGTAGACCAGGGTGGAGATCACCCCGATGGCCTGCAGCTTCAGCTGTGCCAGGCCGCCTGGGCTGCCGTCGGGGCTGGCATCGGTGGCCGACAGCGGTGCGTAGGCGAACACCCCGGTCAGCAGCGCGCCGACGATGCCGCCGACGCCGTGCACGCCGAACGCGTCAAGGCTGTCGTCATAACCCAGCATGTGCTTCAGGCTGGTCGCCGACCAGAAGCAGATCACCCCGGCCGCGACGCCGATGATGATCGACGCGCCGGGCAGCACGAAGCCCGAGGCCGGGGTGATCGCCACCAGTCCCGCCACCGCGCCGGAGATCGCCCCCAGCACCGACGGCTTGCCCTTGGTGATCCACTCGGCGAACAGCCAGCCCAGCGCCGCCGCCGCGGTGGCGATCTGCGTCACCGCCATCGCCATGCCGGCGCGCCCGTTCGCCGCCACCGCCGATCCGGCATTGAAGCCGAACCAGCCGACCCACAGCAGCGAGGCGCCGATTACCGCGTAGGCCAGGTTGTATGGCGCCATGTTGTCGGTGCCGTAGCCAACCCGCTTGCCCAGCACCAGCGCGCACACCAGCCCGGCGATCCCGGCGTTGATGTGCACCACCGTGCCGCCGGCGAAGTCCAGGATGCCCATCTGGCTGGCCCAGCCCGACGGTGCCCACACCCAGTGCGCCACCGGCGCATACACCAGCAGCGACCACAGCGTGGTGAAGATGCACAGCGCCGAGAACTTCATCCGGTCGGCGAACGCCCCGGCGATCAGCGCCGGGGTGATGATCGCGAACGTCATCTGGAACATCATGTAGACCGTCTCGGGGATCGTCGTGGCCATGTCGCCCACGCCCTTGATCCCAGAGGCCAGCACGAACGCCTGGGTGTCGTTGCCCTTGCTGATATGCCCGGCGATGCCGTTCAGCAGCAGGCGCGAGAAGTCGCCCATGTATTCATTGCCGGTGGTGAAGGCGATCGAGTAGCCGGCCACGGTCCAGGCCAGGGTGACGATGCAGCAGATGGCGAAGGACTGCATCATGGTGGCGAGGACGTTCTTCTTGCGCACCATGCCGGCGTAGAACAGAGCCAGGCCGGGGATGGTCATCAGCAGCACCAGCGCGGTGCTGGCCAGCATCCAGGCGGTATCGCCACTGTCGAGCTTCGGCGGCGCATCGTCGGCGAAGGCCGGCATCGCCAGCAGCAGGGTGGGCAGCAGCGCCAGCGCTGCCCAGCCCAGGCGGGGTCGTTGCATCGTGATATTTCCCTTTGCTTTGCGTGTTACAGCGCCTCGGCGTCGACCTCGCCGGTGCGGATGCGCATGGCGCGTTCGATATCCAGCACGAAGATCTTGCCGTCGCCGATCTTGCCGGTGTGCGCCGCCTTGCTGATCGCCTCGATCACCGGGTCGGCCAGGTCGGCGGGCACCACCACCTCGATCTTGATCTTCGGCAGGAAGCTGACGTGGTATTCGGCACCGCGGTAGATTTCGGTCTGGCCTTTCTGCCGGCCAAAGCCTTTCACTTCCGACACCGTCAGCCCCTGCACGCCCAGCGGCGTCAGTGCCTCGCGCACGTCGTCCAGCTTGAACGGCTTGATGATGGCCATGATGAGTTTCATGTCGGCCGGTCCTTTGGTGTTTCGGGGGTGGGAGAACCCTGCATCCTCGATAGCTGCCTTCTGCTCGCCGAACCGCGGGATGGGGCTGCGGCCGGGCGTGGCAATGGCGTAATCAACAATCGTGCCAACCGCGCCGACACCGGCGGCCGCGGCGCTTTAGGCCGGTGCTACAAATCGGTCTGTGCATATCTGCACAAAAAACACGCAGATGCCCCGCGCCACGCCGGACCGTGACTTGCACAGTCCTGTCATGCAGCCGGCGTGGCGTTTGGAGAGCCTGTTCCAGCACATAGAGGGTCGGAACACAGCCGTTCCAGCCATCGCCGATCGGTAATGCAGCCGTTCGGGGCACGGCGCGGCGCAAAGGCCGCGGGCTGCGGCAACAAAAAACCCCGCCGCTTGCGGCGGCGGGGCTTCCGTCTGGCCTGAGGCGAAACTCAGACCGAGTAATACATCTCGAACTCAACCGGGTGCGGCGTGTGCTCGAAGCGATACACCTCGCTCCACTTCAGCTCGATGTAGCTGTCGATCTGGTCCTGGCTGAACACCCCGCCTTCCAGCAAGAAGGCATGGTCCGCCGCCAGCGCACCCAGCGCCTCCCGCAATGAGCCGCACACCGTCGGGATGCCCTTCAGCTCCTCCGGCGGCAGGTCATACAGGTCCTTGTCCATCGGGTCGCCCGGGTGGATCTTGTTCCTGATCCCGTCCAGACCCGCCATCAGCATCGCCGCGAACGCCAGATACGGGTTCGCCGCCGCATCCGGGAACCGCACCTCCACCCGCTTCGCCTTCGGGTTCGTCGCATACGGGATGCGGCAGGACGCCGAGCGGTTGCGCGCCGAATACGCCAGCAGCACCGGCGCCTCAAACCCCGGGATCAGCCGCTTGTAGCTGTTCGTGCTCGGGTTGGTGAACGCGTTCAGCGCCTTGGCGTGCTTGATGATGCCGCCAATGTAATACAGGCATGTCTCCGACAGGTCGGCATAGGCGTTGCCGGCAAACAGCGGCTTGCCGTCCTTCCAGATCGACTGGTGCACGTGCATGCCCGAGCCGTTGTCGCCGTAGATCGGCTTCGGCATGAACGTCGCCGTCTTGCCGTAGCTGTGCGCGACATTGTGGATGCAGTACTTGTAGATCTGCAGATGGTCCGCCATCCGCGTCAGCGGGCCGAACTTCATCCCCAGCTCATGCTGGCTCTGCGCCACCTCATGGTGATGCTTCTCGATCACCACGCCCATCTCACCCATCGTCGACAGCATCTCGGCGCGCAGGTCGCTCTCGCTGTCCACCGGCGGCACCGGGAAATAGCCGCCCTTGATGCCCGGGCGATGGCCCATGTTGCCTTCCGGGTAGTCCTTCACCGACGCCTGTGGCCCTTCGATGCTGTCCAGCTGATACAGCCCGTAATTGCCGCCGGTGCCGAACTTGACGCTGTCGAAGATGAAGAATTCCGCTTCCGGGCCGAAGAAGCAGCCGTCGCCGATGCCTGACTCCTTCACATACGCCTCGGCCTTCTTCGCCGTGCTGCGCGGATCGCGCGAATACGACTGCCCGGTGCTCGGCTCCACAATGTCGCAGAACAGGATCAGGCTCGGCTTCGCCGCAAACGGATCCATCACCGCCGTCTCCGCGTCCGGCATCAGGATCATGTCCGACTCGTTGATCGCCTTCCACCCGGCAATCGACGACCCGTCAAACATGATCCCGTCGCGGAACACGTCCTCATCAATCGTCGATACATGCTGCGCCGTGTGCTGCCACTTGCCCCGAGGGTCCGTGAACCGAAGATCCACATATTCCACCGAGTTCTCGGCAAGCATCTTCAACACCTTGCTTACCGCGTCGTTCGTCGCCATTCAAACCAACCCTTTTTTGAACCGGTCCTGTTTTGAACCGGCGGGTCCTATAGACCGGTTGCCCGCGCAACGGAATACGGCTTGGACCGCGCCCCCAGCCGGTGTCGTCCGCCCCGGATGATGGATATGCCGGGTCTGCTTCGCGGCGTTCCGGCCAGGCACCGGATTATTGCTGCACCGCATCGTCCAGGACCGGTCCCAGGCGCCCGGTTTGATGCGAAACCAATTCGCCGGCCGCCGCGACGGCCACGGGCCGCGCGACGGTACCCTACGGGCCGAGTTCCGGGTCGCGCCGGCGTCGAAACCCGCCCCCCGGCGGCACCGTCACCTGTGATGCGATCCGGCTTGCTGGCCCTGCCGCCGCCTGCCATCCTCACGCTTCCGCAGGACGTGTTCCGACGTTGCGAATGCATTGCCCGTATTGTCACGCCCAGGC
Source organism: Acetobacteraceae bacterium (assembly GCA_027311485.1). GTDB lineage: Bacteria > Pseudomonadota > Alphaproteobacteria > Acetobacterales > Acetobacteraceae > Rhodopila. The sequence continues at coordinate 17,098 of DAICYU010000004.1, read as the reverse complement.
TTATCCCACCCATCCCCGTCCCGCGAAGGCGCGCCGAAGCGGAACGCCAACCAGGAAGGCGACCCATGGAGGAAGTGCCCCGCGAAATCCTCGACGCCCTTCGCCGCATGCACCTCCTCGACTCCAGCGCGGCATCCGGTGAGCGCCTGACCGGCGGCGTCTCCTCGGATATCTGGCGCATCGACCTTCCCGCCGGGCCGGTCTGCGTCAAGCGCGCGCTGGCGAAGCTGCGGGTCGCCGCGGACTGGCGCGCCCCGGTGGAGCGCAATCTCTACGAAGCCCGCTGGATGCAACGCGCCAACGCCGCCGTACCCGGATCGGCCCCCGAACTGCTGGGCCAGGATGAGGCCAGCGGTGCGCTGGCCATGGCGTTCCTGCCGCCCGAGACCCACACGCTGTGGAAGGCGCAACTGCGCGACGGACGGGCGGATGCCGGTTTCGCGGCGCGGACGGCCGCCGCCCTCGCCCGCATTCACGCCGCCACCGCCGCCGATGCGACCACAAGCGCCGCGTTCCCGACCGACGCGATCTTCTACGACATCCGGCTGGAGCCTTACCTGGTGGCAACCGGCAAGGCGCATCCGGACCTGGCGGACCGGTTCCGCGACCTGGTTGCCACCACCCAGGCCAACAAGCGCGCCCTGGTGCACGGCGATGTCAGCCCAAAGAACATCCTGTGCGGGCCGGAGGGGCCTGTGTTCCTGGACGCCGAGTGCGCCTGGTGGGGTGATCCGGCCTTCGATATCGCCTTCTGCCTGAACCATCTGCTGCTGAAATGCCTGTGGACGCCCTCGGCCTGGGACCGGTTCCTGGCGTGTTTCCAGGCGATGGCGGCCACCTACCTGGCCAACGTCACCTGGGAATCGCCGGCGGCGCTGGAGGCCCGGGCCGCCGCGCTGCTGCCCGGCTTGTTTCTGGCCCGCATCGACGGCAAGTCGCCCGTCGAATACATCACGCGGGACGTTGACCGGAACCGGGTGCGCCGCGTCGCCCGCGCCTACGTGCAAAATCCGCCGGATCGGCTACAAGCCCTGGCAAATGCCTGGGCAGAGGAACGCACGCAATGACGGAAACGGCCATCGCTTATGTCCACGGCCGCCGTGTGTGGGACAGTCGCGGTCGCCCCACGGTCGAGGCCGATGTGGTGCTGGAAAACGGCGGGGTCGGCCGAGCGATGGCGCCAGCCGGGGCCTCGACTGGCAGCGGGGAGGCGATCGACCTGCGGGACGGTGGGGACGCCTTTGGCGGTTACGACGTGACGCGCGCGGTCCGCAACATCAACAGTGAGATCGCCCGTGCCGTGATCGGGCACGACGCCGCCGACCAGGCCGCGCTGGACAACCGGCTGATTGCGCTGGACGGCACGCCGAACAAGTCCCGCCTCGGGGCCAATGCTGTGCTGGCGGTGTCGATGGCCGTCGCCCATGCCGCCGCCGCGTCGGCTGGCCAGCCGTTGTATCGCTATCTGGGCGGGCGGGATGCGGCGTTGATGCCGCTGCCGCAGATCCAGATCTTCGGCGGGGGCGCGCATGCCGGACGGCGGGTCGATATCCAGGATTTCATGGTAATGTGTCCGGCCGCGACCAGCTTCGCCCAGGCGCTGGACTGGACCGCCGAGGTGTATCGCGCCGCCGGACAGCTGATGAAGGATGCCGGCACCCTGGCCGGCGTGGCCGATGAAGGCGGCTGGTGGCCGGTTTTCGCGACCAACGAACAGGCGCTGGACACGCTGGTGCGCGCCATCGAGCGTGCCGGCTTCCGCCCCGGGGAGCAGGTTGGCATCGCGCTGGATATCGCAGCGTCGGAGTTCGGCCGCAACGGACGTTACAAGCTGGCGCTGGAGGATCGGGAGTTGGACAGCGCCGGCATGATCAAGCTGCTGACCGGCTGGATCGCGCGCTACCCGATCCTGTCGATCGAGGACCCTCTGGCCGAGGACGACGCCGACGGCTTTGCCGCCTTCACCGCCGAGGTCAACCAGAAGGTGCAGATCGTCGGTGACGACTTCCTGGTGACCGACGCCGCCCGGGTGCGCGATGCCGCCGCGCGCAAGGCAGCCAACACCGTCCTGCTGAAACCCAACCAGCGCGGCACGCTGACCGAAACCGTCCAGGCCTGGGAAGCGGCGAAGGATTGCGGCTATGCCGGCATCGTCTCGGCCCGGTCCGGGGAGACCGAGGACACCACCATCGTTCACCTCGCCGTCGGTTGGGGCACCGGCCAGTTGAAGGTCGGCAGTTTCGCCCGCGGGGAGCGGATGGCGAAGTGGAACGAAGCCTTGCGCATCGAGGAAGCCCTGGGTCCCCGCAGCGTATTTGCCGGCGGATCGTTGCTGGGCCGCTCGGCCGCATGAACATCGTCTTCCATCACACCGCCGGGCCGGACCTGGCCGCCCGCCTGGCGGCGATCCCCGGCCTGGGCATCAGCATCTGCCCCGAGGACGATGACGGGCTGCTGATGCAGAGGCTGCCGGACTGCGATGTGCTCTGGCATGTGCTGAAGCGCTGCACCGCGGCGATGATCGCCGCCGCACCCCGCCTGCGCCTGATCCAGAAGATCGGCGTCGGCGTGAACACGATCGACCTGGATGCGGCGCGGGCGCGCGGCATCCCGGTGTGCAACCTTCCCGGCACCAACGCACGCGCGGTCGCTGAACTCACGCTGGGCCTGATGCTGGCGGTGCTGCGCCGCCTGGTCCGCTTCGACACCGAACTGCGCGCCGGCATCTGGACCGACCCGATGCTGCAGGACGGCATCGGCGAACTGGGTGGCCGCACGGTCGGGCTGGTGGGCTACGGCGCGATCCCGCGCCTGCTTGCCCCGGTCCTCGCCGCCATGGGCTGCAAAGTGCTCCATACCTCTCGGCGTGATGTGCCGGACGCCATTGGCCGCCGCGTCGGGCTGGATACCCTGCTGGCGCAGGCCGATATCGTCAGCCTGCACGTGCCGCTGACGGACGACACCGCGCACATGATCGATGCCGCCGCGCTGGCCCGGATGAAGCCGGGGGCGGTGCTGATCAATACCGCGCGCGGCGGGCTGGTGGATCAGCCGGCGCTGGTGGCCGCGCTGCGATCCGGCCAGCTTGGCGGCGCCGGCCTGGATGTATTTGAAGCCGAACCGGCAGCCCCCGGCGACGCTCTGTTCGCGCTGCCGAACGTGGTCGTCTCACCGCATATCGGCTGGCTGACCACCGGCACTTTCGACCGCAGCTTCGCCCTGGCGGCGGAAAACTGCCGCCGGATCGCGTCTGGCGAACCGCTGCTGCACCGGATGGTCTAGAAGTCTTCGCTTCCTCACATGATTAATGCCTTGCGGCTTTCAGCCCCGGGCAATCAGGCTTGAACACCAGACGGCGCGTCCAATCCCCGCCGGAGGCCAAGTGTGATGGCGGCCAAGGCGCTTGCGGTCATGCCGCTGGGCACCGCCTCGGCGGTCAGGCACCGCAGCCCGGCAGGTGTCTCAGCTGGTCGGGCGCCTCGGCCGGTCATGCACGGTCCGCTACGGCTCCCCGAACGTGGCGATCCGGTCGATCCCGCAGAAGAACAGGACGCGCTTCTCGTCGATCTTCGGATCGCGCAGCCCGTACGGCCCCGGCTGGCCGGTGTATTTCGTCCAGATCTTGTCCGTTTGCCGCGTCACGGCATCACCGCCTTCATCCCACTCGCGCAACTCGCGCCGGACGGTGCACTTGATCTGCATCCAGTGGTACGGGTTCTTCGGATTGACCAGCAGGATTGTCAGCCGCGGATTGTCGCGGATCCACTGGCACTTGTTGCGGTGGGAGGCGGTGTTGACCAGCACCTCTCCATCCGCATGGTCGAACCACATCGGCGTCAGGCTTGGCCGCCCGTCCGGCCCGGTGATGGCCAGCGTCATTGTGATCGGCTCATCCAGCATCTGCCGATAGATCGGCGGCAGATCGTCCAGGCCGGCGGCCTTGCGCTTCTCGCCGACGGCGAACTGGCCTTCCTGGAGGCCGTGAGCGACATGGCGGAAATTCGCCACCAAAAATGACATGTTCGTTCCTCCCTGCGGTTGATGCGCGTGCCCGGTTGGCATCCGGGTCTGGCACCCGCTGGGATTCGTATCATGTCGGTTTGGCGGTGTCGCGCATGGGTGTCATGGATCGGTGTGCCGTGCGCGGCAGCCCGGCGCACGGGAACCGCTTGCCATGCCAGCGCGGCCTGTCATCTATCGCAGGACCGGGGCGGACGACGTGACAGGCCGCCACGGACACACGGCTCGGGGGAACCACCACAGGCATGTCCGACGACGAGGAAGAAGACGCTCCGCCCCGGCTGCCGGGTGGAAAATTCTACATGACCCCGGAGGGTGCCGCCCGTCTGCGCGACGAATTCGCCGCCCGGAAGGCGGAGCGGCACCGCGTGGTGGAGATCGTGGCATGGGCCGCGGGGAACGGCGACCGGAGCGAGAATGCCGACTACAAGGAAGGCAAGCGCCGGCTGCGTGAGATCGACCGCCGGCTGCGCTTCCTGACCAACCGTCTGGCGCACGCCGAGATCGTCGATCCGGCCGCGCAAACCCAGCGGGACCGGGTGTTTTTCGGCGCGACGGTGACGTATGCGACCGAGCGGGATGAGGAAATCACCGTCACCATCGTTGGCGTGGACGAGGCGAACATGACCGCCGGGAAGATCAGCATCGGCTCCCCGGTGGCACTTGCGCTGCTGAAGGCCCGCAAGGGGGATGAGGTAAATGTCCGCACCCCACGCGGCCCGGAGGTGCTGGAAATCCTGGATATCCGCTATCCGGCCGCAGCGGTGCCGGACTGACCGGGGGAGGTTTCGATCCGTCCCGCCCGTCCTTAGCTGACATCGAAAATTCGTATGCGGTGCCGTGAACATTCGGCCGGCCGAACCGTTCCTGGCCGGCGACAGATCGGGACTTCCTTATGTCGGACATCACAACGGACGACCTCGCCCGCTACGACGAAGCGGGCGTGACCCGCGAACATTGGAAGATCATGTTCATCTCAGGCATGGGCTTCTTCACCGACGCCTACGACCTGTTCATCATCGGCGTCGCCATGCACCTGATCCGTGAGGAATGGCACCCGTCCGCGCTTGCCATCGGCCTGGTTACCTCCACCGCCCTGCTCGCCTCGGCGCTGGGCGCCCTGTGGTTCGGCCGCATCGCCGATATGTTCGGCCGCAAACGCATCTATGGGTATGAGGTCCTGGTGCTGTCCGCCGGCGCGGTCGCCTCGGCGCTGGCCCCAGACATCTGGTGGCTGATCGTCTTCCGCATCATCCTGGGCATCGGCATCGGCGGCGACTATCCGGTGAGTTCGACGCTGATGAGCGAATTCGCCGGCAAGGCACACCGCGGCATGATGGTCAGCCTGGTCTTCGCCATGCAGGCCGCGGGCCTGATCGTCGGTCCGCTGCTGGCCGCCGGCCTGCTGTGGTCCGGCATGTCGCACGGCCTGGTCTGGCGCCTGCTTCTGGCTTTCGGGGCGATTCCGGCCATGGCGGTGTTCCGGATGCGCCGCAACCTGGCCGAGACTCCCCGTTTCCGTCTCGCCATCGCCCAGCGGGCCGAAACCAAGTTATCCTTCGCCCAAGGATTCCACACCCTGCTCGGCCGCCGCGACCTCCGCCGTCGCCTAGTCGGCGCCAGTGCGGCGTGGTTCCTGATGGACTTCGCGTACTACGGCAACACCGTCAGCAGCCCGATGGTGCTGCACGCCATCGCCCCGTCCGACACGTTGCTGATGCAAACCCTGACGCAGCTTGCCGTGTTTGCCGTCGCCGCGGTCCCCGGGTATTTCGTCGCCGCGGCGATGATGGATCGCATGGGCCGCAAGCCGATCCAGGTGATGGGCTTTGCCATGATGGCGGTCAGCTTTCTGGCCATGGCGCTGACCCCCGGCATCGAAAAACTGATCTACCCCTTCCTGATGCTTTACGGCATCAGTTACTTTTTCACCGAGTTCGGTCCAAACGCCACCACATTCGTCTATCCCGCCGAACTGTTTCCGGTGGACGGCCGGACCACCGGCCACGGCATCGCGTCGGCCGCCGGAAAGATCGGCGGCTTCATCGGCGTGTTCACCTTTCCCCTGCTGATGGACTGGCACGGCCTGCTGAGCGCCGAATTGGGCGCCGCCATCGCCAGCCTGCTGGGCCTGCTGGTGACCGTCTGGATGCTGCCGGAAACCAAAGGCCGCACACTGGAGGAACTCAGCGCCGCCGCCTGAGAAAGGGCACACCGTGGACGGGGCACGCCTCAGACGGGGCACATCATGGACGGGGCACGCCTGATATGGTCCGACTCCTGACACGGGCTGGACCGCTCGCCCGCGCCGCGTTACCTCCCGTGGGTAATGAGCAAACGATCCCAGCAGATCGACGCGTTTTTCCGCCAGGGCCAGCAATTGCACATGGCTGGCCGGCTGGCGGAGGCGGAACAGATCTACCGCCAGGTGATTACCGCCGCCCCGCGGCACGCCGACGCGCTGCACGCGCTGGGCGCGCTCGCCC
>DAICYU010000004.1:0-10582 GCA_027311485.1 Acetobacteraceae bacterium | reverse complement strand
CGCCGATACGTTGCTCAGCCAGGCGATTGCGCTGCGGACGGCGGCCGAGTTCCGCCTGACCCACGCCGCCGCCCTGATCGCCCTGAACCGCCCGGTCAGCGCCGCTGAGCTGCTGAGTCAGGTGCTGCGCGCCCGCCCGAACGATGCCGCCGCGTGGCAGACCCTGGGGCATGCGCTGAGCGATAGTGCGCAGGCGGCGGCGGCGATCGAAGCCTACGCCAACGCGCTGCGCCTGCGGCCCGACCTGCCGGATATTCGCAACAACCTGGGCACCGCCTTGCGCCAGGCGGGCCGGCTGGAGGAAGCGGAAGCCGAACTGCGTCAGGCGCCGCCCGATCCCTATGCGCTGGTGAACCTGTCCAGCGTGCAAAAGGAACGCGCCCGGTTCACCGAGGCGGAAGAGACCCTGCGGCAGGCGCTGCAACTCGCCCCTCAACACCCGGTCCTGCGCTACAACTGGGCGCTGCTGATGCTGCTGCTGGACCGGCCCGCGGAAGCCTGGGACGGCTGGGAGCACCGGTTCGCCGCCAACGCCGTGCCGCGCCGAGCGTTTGCGGAGCCGCAATGGCGCGGGGAGCCGCTGGGGGACCGCACGCTGCTGGTGCATTTCGAACAGGGGCTGGGCGACACGCTCCAGTTCTGCCGCTACCTGCCGGCGCTGCCGGGCAAGGTGATGTTCGAAGCGCCGCCGCAGCTAATCCGCCTGTTGTCGAGCAATCCCGCCATGCCGATCCTGGTGCCGGCGGGCAACCGGATGCCGGCCTTCGACGTCGTCGCCCCACTGCTCAGCCTGCCCGCCCGGACCCGCATCGCACCCGCGCAACCGCCCTATCTGTTCGCCGAAGCGGACCGCGTGGCGCAGTGGCGCGAGCGGATCGGCAGCCACGGCATCCGCGTCGGCATCGCCTGGCAGGGTTTTTCCGGCCGACATGAGGATAAGGGCCGCTCCCTGCCCCTGGCCGCGTTCAAGCCACTGGCCGACATCCCAGGGGTGCGCCTGATCAGCCTGCAGAAGGGTGAGGGCGAGGAGCAGCTTGCCGCCGCGTCCTTCGCCGTGGAAACCCTGGACGGGCTGGATGCCGGGGCGGACGCCTTCCTGGACACGGCGGCGGTGATGACGGTGGTGGATCTCATGGTGACGTCCGACACCTCCATCGCGCATCTCGCCGGTGCGCTCGATCGCCCGGTCTGGGTGGCGTTGCGGCACGTGCCGGACTGGCGCTGGCTGCTCGATCGGACGGACAGCCCCTGGTATCCCAGTATGAGGCTGTTCCGGCAGCAGCGGGATGGCGCGTGGGGGGCGGTGTTCGACACCATGGCGGAGGCGCTGCGGGCGATGCCCCAGAGGTCGGCGGCCCAGAGGTCGGCGGACCAGCAATCGGCGCCCCAGCAGCCGGTAGTCCAGCAGCCGATGGGGCGCGCATGACCACCGCGCCGCTGGTTCCGGTGTCCTGGGGCGAGCTGCTGGACAAGATCGCGATCCTGGAGATCAAGGCGCATCGCCTGACCGCCCCGGCGGCGCGGGCCAACGCGGCGCGGGAATGGGCGCTGCTGCAAGACGCCGCCGCGTCCATGCCGGTTGCGTCCATGCCGGTGACCCTGGCCGAACACCGGTCCGCCCTGCTGGCAGTCAATACTCGGCTGTGGCGGATCGAGGACCAGATCCGGGAGCGGGAGGCCGCCGGTGATTTCGGTCCAGCCTTCATTGCCCTGGCCCGCGCCGTCTATCACGAAAACGATGAGCGGGGCCGGATTAAGCGTGCCGTCAACCTGTTGCTGGAGTCCCCCCTGGTGGAGGAAAAGCAGTATTCGTCTTATGAGCGATCCCCATGACCGACAGCATCGCCGACAACCTCCGCCGCATCCATGACCGCATCGCCGAGGCGGCGCTCAAGGCCGGCCGCAATCCCGGCGACATCACCCTGGTCGCGGTGTCGAAGACCAAGCCGGTCGAGGCGGTGCTGGACGCGCTTGCCGCCGGCCAGTCCGTATTTGGCGAAAACCGGGTGCAGGAAGCCGACGCGAAGTTCGCCGGGCTGCGCGCCGCACACGATTTCAGCCTGCACATCATCGGCGGGCTGCAAACCAACAAGGCCCGCGACGCAGTGCGCATCGCCGACGTGATCGAAACGCTTGACCGGCCGCGCCTTGCCGACGCGCTGGAAATTGCCATCGCCCGGGAAGGCCGCACGCCGACGTTGCTGATCGAGGTCAACACCGGCGCCGAACCGCAGAAATCCGGTATCGCCCGCGACGATGCCGACAGCTTCATCGCCGATTGCAAGGCCCGCTTCGGCACCGCGCTGGTCGGCCTGATGTGCGTGCCGCCGCACGACGAAGACCCTCGCCCGCATTTCACATGGCTGGCCGACCGAGCCGCGCGTCATGGACTGTCCACCGTTTCGATGGGCATGTCCGCCGACTTTGAAATCGCCATCGCATGCGGCGCCACCTGGGTCCGCGTCGGCAGCGCCATCTTCGGTGCGCGATAAAGCCTGATCGTCAGGCGTGACTGCGCGCCGCGGCGATCAGCCGGGGGTTGGCTGATACACATCCGACCGACGACGCAGGAAGGGACCTTGGACGATGTCCCGGGCGGCGACGGCAATGAGTTGAGGATCGTCGGGCTTGAGAAGACCCGGTTGATCAGGAAGGAACGGCAGCCGCGTGCTCGGGTCATTGATGGCGCGCTGTGCCAGCCTGCCGCCCGCCGAGGCAATCGCCATGGCGCGTCGCGGTTCGAGATTGTCGAACAGAAAGCGGCGGCACCTGAGGAGCGCGTAACCGAAGATTTCAACGGCCTCTTCCCACATCGTAAAGCCGGCCGCCAGGGCGCCTTCCGGCAACTGCGCCGCCAATTCGGCGCAAGCGTCGGCGTCGATGGCCAAACCGGCTACACACGTTATCAGGTCGTTTCCTGCGGGATATGCACGGACGTCGAACGGGGAAATCTCCGTCAACACGCTAAAGTCCTGGACGATCCGGATGATGCCCAAAAGGTCTCTCCGGGGCATCGGAAAGGCATTTGGCCGTGCTTCGGCGCTACGGGCCGCGACGCGCGCCGCCCCGAGCGTCATCGCACGGGCGGCGTCCGGATGCATATTTGCCAGGCCTTCGGGGCCAAGCTTCAACGTCGTCGCCACCACAAAACGGGCGTTTGTTGCCCGGAGCCGCGGAAAGTCGTCAACCAAAGCCACCAGCGCCGCATCGGCATCCGCCGGCATTGGGGGCACCTTGGCACGCCGGCTCTCCTGTGCGTCGTGGAGACTGGAACGCCGACGCCACAGATCAATTCGTGCCTTTACCAGCTCGGCGACCGGCCTGCCTGCCTTGTTCCCATGATGGTCCAGCAGGATGTTGGCGATTTCGATGTCGGCGTCATTCGCCAACCGGCTGGCGTCCTCCTTCGCAAGGCTCGACAGCACATCCCCGTCCGCGGCGATGGCGACAAACGCCAGGTAAGGCGCCCGGGAAGTGGTGGCATTTCGCCATTTTCCGGCCGGATCAGTCACGCCGAAGCGCGCGATCCAGCTTTGGAGTTCTGGAACATCCAATTCCTGTTTCGGCGACATCGTTGCAATCCCTGACTTCGGGCAATGAGGCGGTTTTAATCTCCTCAGTATCCTCCATCAGTGGTTGCATCAACAACACAAAAACAGAGTTTGGCCGTTGCCAATCGCTTAATGGCTGTCACCGACCAGATTACACCGCGTTTCGCAGATCTTTGGCGCTGGGCGAAGAAGCGCACAGCCGATCCATTGCGACCTGAGTCAGGCCCTGGCGAATGCGTCGGTTTCGGCCGCCGCTGGAATGCTGCCCTGGCTGCCAGGGCGTGTGCAGCATAGTGCGGCGGCGCGGCTTGCCCGCTGCACCGCCTGGCGCAACGGCTCCCCGCGGTCCAGCCGGTGCGCCAGAACGCCGACGAAGCAATCGCCGGCCGCGGTGGTATCGACAGCCTGCACCGCCATGGCTGGCTCCCGCCACGCGCCAGCCGGATCGGCGACATCCGCGCCCGCCGCACCGCGGGTCAGCACGACCGACACGCCGCCCAGCGCATCGCGCAACGCCACCGCCGATGCCGCACACCCCTGCTCGGCCGCGAGCCAGGCGCCTTCGGTTTCATTGACAACCAGAAGATCGACCGCGCGCAGCGCCGCATCAGGCAATGACAGGGCCGGCGCCAGGTTCAGCACGATCCGGCTGCCGGCTGCACGAGCGCGGGCGATCAGCGCGGCGGTTTCGGCGGCTGGCACTTCCATCTGCAGCACCAGCGTGGTGGCCGGTCCCAGCGCGGCGTCCTCGACCTGCGAGGCAACGACCGCCAGGTTGGCGCCCGAACCGACGGCGATGGCATTGTTGCCGGCGGGATCGACGACGATCGCCGCGCATCCGGTGCTGGCGGAAACCGTGCGCACCCGGCTGAGGTCGACACCGGCTGCTTGCAGCAGCGCCAGGGCGCCCGATGCCAGGCTGTCGGTGCCGACGGCGCCGGCCATGATCACCCGGCCACCGTCGCGCGCCGCTGCTACAGCCTGATTCGCGCCCTTTCCGCCCGGCTCGATCCGCGTCGCCGGACCCAGCACGGTTTCGCCCGGTGCGGGGATCCGCGGCACGGTGAAGATCAGGTCCAGATTGATAGAGCCGAAGACGACGATCATGCGACGCTCCCTGAAACAAGGCCGGTGCGCGGCCTGCCGTGCCAGCGCAGCCGGTCTGCCGGCAGCGTCACCGTAACACGGGTGCCGGCGCCCTTGGAGCTGCGGATCTCCAGCCGCCCGCCGTGCAGTTCGGTCAGCCGCCGGGCCAGCGGTAGCCCCAGGCCGGTGCCTTCGGCCGAGCGGTTGGCGGCGTTGTCGACCTGCCCGAAAGGCTGCAGGGCGATGTCGATTTCCGGCCCGGTCATGCCGACGCCCGTGTCGGTGATGGTAAACACCACTTCGCCCTGCGCGGTTGTATCCACGTCGAAGGCGATCGTGCCGCCGCGCGGCGTAAACTTTACCGCGTTCGACAACAGATTGATCAGCACCTGCAGCAGCCGGGTGCGGTCGCCCAGCACCTCCAGCGCCGGCGCCGCCGATGATGTTTCCAGCACCACGCCGCGCATCGCTGCCTGGCCCCGCACCGCCACCAGGCTGTCGCGCATGAGGTCGGAAATCGGCAGCGGCTCCTCCAGCAGCACGGCGGTGCCGGACTCGACCTTCGCGATGTCCAGCACAGTGTTGATCAGGGCCAGCAGGTGTTGCCCCGAGGTCAGGATGTCATGCGCATGGCTGCCGATGAGGGTGCCGCCCGGCAGATGCGGGGCCTGGCCCATGATCAGTTCGGAAAAGCCGATGATGGCATGCAGAGGGGTGCGCAACTCATGGCTCATGTTCGCCATGAACTGGGAGCGCACATGGTTGGCGGCCTCAAGGTCCCGCTGGCTGACCTGCAGGGCGCGATCGAACGCGTCAAGCCGGGCGCGGTCGGCGTCGATGCGGGCCTGCATCTGCCGCAGGTTGTCCCGATCGTGCGCCAACGCAATCTCATGCGCACTGCGGCGCCATATTTCCCGCGCGAGCAGCCAGGCAAGCAGCGAAATCACGCAGGCGGCGAAAATCCGCACCACCCCGATCAGCCACATGCGGGCATGCTCATGGCGCAGCGTCGCAGACACATCCTGCGCGACCAGCAGCACCAGGGGGAGATGATCGAGCGGCCGGACGGATACCAGCCGTTCGGCATTATCGAAGCCGTCCCGCCGGGTGAAGCCGTTGGTCGAAACGGGCGGCAGGGCCGTGGTGGACGGGAAATCGGCGTGGGCGGCGCGGGCGGTCCCGGCGGGATCATTGCGGGCGAAGCTGGCCCGGATGATGCCGTCGGTGCCGGCGATGAAGACAAGGCCGCGGCGTCCGATCGCAATGTCCGGCCCAACATGCAGCAGCTTTGCCGGATTCAGCCGCAGCACGGCCTCTCCGGCGAAGCGACCATCCGGGGCTTGCAGCCGCTGGCTGATCGTCATGACCTGGTCCGTGGCATCGAGGATGGGCGGATCGACGATCAGCCCCGCATTCGGATTGACCCGATGAATGGCGAAATGCGTCTGTCGCCGCACGGTGGCCGGGTCTGGCGGTGCCGCGCCCAGGGACAGAAGCGTACCGCCGTCGGCCCCGACCACATACAATCCGGCGTCCGGGTCACCCGCAGCCAGCAGGGCGATTCGTATCCGCGCCGCCAGCAGGTCTCGTTCCGGCCCGGCGGCCGGAATCGGGATCGCGCCGGATACGGCCTGCAACGCCACGTCCGCTGCGTGGATGCTCCGTGTCAATTCGGCCGCCAGCGCCGCGGAGGTGGTGTCGCCGGCCAAGCGGGCGGTGCGCAAAGCCTCCTCGTAATCGCTCCAGAGAAACCAGCCGGTGAACAGCGACATGCCGGCGACCAGCAAGACAGCGGTCAGGACGATGCGCCGGGTAACCCGGATCGCATGGCGCTGCACCCGCGCCGCGAACTCATCAGCGCGTTCAACTGTCATGGGTTCGTAGCCGCCCGACATCATCGTGGCGTTCCGGTCGCCGTCGATCGTAACGGTCGGTAGCAATCGCATACCGAAGACGCCCTGGCAATGTTATTGCGGACTATCAACAGCCAGGAACGCGCGGACCTGTCGCAGAAAAAAGCTTAGCTGGTCATGGTGAACCCAATGGCCGGCCTTCGGCACCGCCAGCACGCGGGCGCTGTGGAAGTATGCCAGGCGCCCGTCCTCGGCAGGGTTCGTCGCCCAGCTTTCAGTTCCGTAAACCAGCAGCGTCGGACAGGTGATCGCGCCCCAGAGGTCGGCGATTGCCTCCCGCGTCATGTCATAGGGCGGCCACAGGCGGACATACGGGTCGAACTTCCAGCTATAGGTGCCGTCTTCATTCTGGTTGACACCGTGGCGGGTGAGATGCCGAGCCTGGGGCTGGGTCAGGTGTGGATTGGCCTCCTGCATGCGGGTGCAAGCAGCGTCGATACTGGCGTAGCGCCGCGGCTGCCGGCCGGACAGCGCACGCTGTGCATCGATCCAGTCGCGCATCCGTTCCGCAACCGTCTTGCTGTCGGATGCCGCACCGGATTTAGGACCGGGACCCAGCCCCTCGATGGCGACGAGGCGACGGACCTTGTCCGGGTAGATGCCGGTGTAGCGCAGCGCGATATTGCCGCCCAGCGAATGGGCGATGATCGTCACCGGGGCGAGTGCCTGCTGATGGATCAGGTGCGCCAGGTCATAGATGTAGTTGGCCATCGTGTACTGGCCGGAGGCCGACCATGCGGAATCGCCATGTCCGCGCAGGTCGGGCGCGATCACGTGGTAGTCCTTCGCCAGATCGGCGGCGACCCAGTCCCAGTTGCGGCAATGATCGCGTCCGCCATGCAGCAGGATCAGCGGCGGCGCATCCTGATTGCCCCAGTCCACGTAATGCAGCCGCAGCCGTTGGGAGAAATAGATGCGGGAGACCGGGCCGGCACCCGGTCGTTCGGGATGCGCCATGCCGCGGTCAGCCAATCGGCGGCTTCCGGGTATGCCAACCGGCTGCCTGTTCATAGGCCGCGGCCACGCGTAGCACGGTCGCCTCGTCGAAGTAACGGCCGACGAACTGCACCGAGACCGGCAGGCCGGTGCGCGCCAGCCCGGCCATCATCGCCACGGCCGGATGGCCGGTGACATTGAACGGCGTACGCGCCTGCCGGGGATAGGTGCGGGCGGTCTCCTCCGGATCATCCAGCCGGCTGGATGGATCCATTGAACTGGCACACATCAGCACATCGACGTCGTGCAACGCATCCTCGACGGCGGCGATCACCTGGGTCCGGCGGCGTTGCGCGCCGACATAGTCGCCGGCGGTCATGAACGCGCCGGGCAGCAGGCGCCGCCGAGCCAACTGTCCGTAATCGCCCGGACGCTGCCGCAGCCAAGGGGCATGGATCGACCAGGCCTCACTGCACAGGATCACGCGGTTGATGCCGGCGAATTCATTCAACGTCGGCAGCGTCACCGGGCGGATATCGGCGCCGGCGTCGCGCAGTGTGCGTTCCGCCTCATCCAGCGCGGCGGCCACATCCAGGTGCGCCGGCAGGTCGCGTTCGTGGAAGTGGCGCACGAAGCCGATGCGCAGCCCGCGCACCCCGTGGTCGAGCAGCCGTCCGAACTGGCGGGCCGGCGATGCGGCGCTGCCCGGATCGGCCGGGTCGTACCCGGCGATCGCATCCAGCAGCAGCGCGTTGTCCGCCACGGTGCGGGTCAGCGGCCCGACATGGTCCAGCGTGAAGGACAGCGGAAAAACGCCGCGCCGCGACACCAGGCCATAGGTTGGCTTCAGCCCGACGATGCCACAGGCGCTGGCCGGATTGCGCACCGATCCGCCGGTGTCGGTGCCCAGCGCCAGCGGGAACAGACCGGCCGCGACACCCGCCCCCGAGCCGGAGGAGGAGCCGCCGGGATGATGGTCGCGATTCCAGGGATTGCGTGCCGGCGGAAACGGCAGATCGAAGCTGGGACCGCCGATGGCAAATTCGTGCGTCGAGAGCTTGCCGATGACGATGGCGCCGGCCTGACGCAGCTTTTGCACCACGGCCGCGTCGGCCTTGGCGACGTTGTCCACCAGGATTTGGGAATGGCAGGTGGTGGGCAGGCCGGCGACGTCGATAATGTCCTTGATGCCGACCGGGATGCCGTGCAGCGGCCCACGGTGACGGCCGGCGGCGATATCGGCCTCGGCATCCCGGGCGGCGCGCATCGCGGCCTCGGCATCCAGGCGGATGAAAGCGTTCAGCTGCGGATCGAGTGCCTCGATGCGCGCCAGCAGCGCGGTCATCAGCTCGGTCGGCGACAGGGTGCGGTTGGCGTATGCCTGGGCGATTTCCGCCGCGGACAGCCAATGCGGCGCCGTCATTGGCCAGCACCCGAGTGACCAGCACCCCATTGACCGATCCCCGCGCGCATGGGCGGCCAGGGTTCGGCGGCGGGGTCTTCAGGCACGCGCACCGCCGTCTTATTATTAAGTGCCTGTTCGGCCGCCGCCTGCACGTCATCGGGGAAGTCAGTCAAGGCCCTGTCCAGTCCGGCTGCCTTGGCCAGGGCCACGATGATCGGGTCCATTGGAACACTCCGCGATAATAAGGTGCGGCGATCATGAAGCCGGCTGGAGCCGGTGGAAAGGGGGCCTTTCATCCGCTGATCCGGACGCCCGCAATGGTGGAAATGCCGGCCAGGCGTTGCCCGGCCGGGGGAAAAGGCTGGCCTGTTGCAACCCACACCGCGGAACGGCTGCAACCCAGGCGCTTTGACGGCAGCCGATCGGGCACAAAATCGGCCTGAGTCACGATAGATAGGTGACGGATGATATAAACAACCGCTAACAGTCGTCAGAGCGCTCACATAACCTGTTAATCGTGACACGGCGTCCCTACGTGACGCGCGGGATTACGTCAGGAGGCTAAAATTACCGCCGTGCCGCCGGGCATTAACATTGCCCAGCCTGATGTTACATTGATGCTTGACGCTGATGGCGTCATTCAGGACGTGACTCTGTCGAACACCGTGTCGGCCGAAGCGGTGCAAACCTGGCGCGGGCGCCCGTGGGTCGAAACCTTTGAGGGCAGCCTGAGCGGCAAGGTCCAGCGCATGCTGGCCGAAGCACGTGAGAATGGCGTGTCCGCCTTCCGGCAGCTGAACCAGCGCTTCCCCAGCGGCCTTGAAGTGCCGATGGAGTACACCACGATCCGCCTCGGCGGTTCGGCCGGCATGATGGCCATCGGCCGCAATCTGCAGGCTGTCGCGGAACTCCAGTCGCGCCTGATCGCCGCGCAGCAGGCGATGGAGCAGGAATACTGGAAACTGCGGGAGGTGGAGACACGCTACCGCCTGCTGTTCGATGCCTCGAACGATGCGGTGGTGACGCTCCGCGCCGATAACCTTCGCATCATCGAAGCCAACCCGGTCGCGATCCGCCTGCTTGGCCTGGCCCGCGGCCGCGACCTGCTGCCGGAGATCACCGCCGACGATCGTGACTCGTTCCAGGCCATGCTGCGCCGGGTGCGGCAGTCCGGCCGCGCGCCCGGGCTGCTGGTGCATTTCGGGCCGCAGCGGGCCAGCTGGCTGGTGCGCGCGTCGCTGATGCCGGCCGAACCGGGGCCGATGTTCCTGATCCAGCTTGCCCAGGCCGAACCCACCCAACTCGCGTCGGGCATGGCGACGCCGGCCGGGATCGATGAGTTCTTCGACCGCCTGCCCGACGGGTTCGTGGTGATCGACCGCGAAGGCTTCATCCGGCGTGCCAACCAAGCGTTCCTCGACCTTGTACAGATGGGCGGCGAAGGCGCCGTCCTGGGCCAGTCGCTTGGCCGGTGGCTATCCCGTCCCGGGGCCGATCTGGGCGTGCTGTTGGCCAATCTGCACCGCCATGGGTCGGTGCGCCTGTTCGCCACCACCGTCCAGGGGGAGCTTGGCGGCGAGGCCGCGGTGGAGATTTCGGCCGCCGGCAATACCCTGGCCCGGCCGGGGCAGATCGCGCTGCTGGTGCGCGACGTCGGGCGCCGGCTGTCCGCCACCGATAATGCGCCGAAT
>DAICYU010000049.1 GCA_027311485.1 Acetobacteraceae bacterium | reverse complement strand
CATGCGCGGCACCGCCTGGATCAAGGCGTATGAGGATCGCAACGTCGATATCGGCCTGGATTGCGGCCTGCGCGGCAAGGCGCAGATCGGCAAGGGCATGTGGGCGGCGCCGGACCGGATGGCCGACATGCTGGTGCAGAAAATCGGCCACCCGATGGCCGGCGCCAACACGGCGTGGGTCCCGTCCCCCACCGCCGCAACGCTGCACGCCCTGCACTACCATCAGGTCGATGTCGCCTCTCGGCAAACCGAGCTGGCGTCCCGCCCGCTGGCCCCGCTGGACGCGTTGCTGACCATCCCGGTGGCCGAGGGCCAGAACTGGTCGCCCGACGACATAAGGCAGGAGCTGGACAACAACTGCCAGGGCATCCTGGGCTATGTGGTGCGCTGGATCGACCAGGGGATTGGCTGCTCCAAGGTGCCGGACATCCACGATGTCGGGCTGATGGAAGACCGTGCGACGCTGCGCATCTCCTCCCAGCACATCGCCAACTGGCTGCACCACGGCGTCGTGACCGAGGCGCAAGTGACCGAGGCGCTGCAGCGCATGGCCGTGGTGGTGGACCGGCAGAACGCCGGTGATCCGCTGTACAAGCCGATGGCGCCGACGTTCGACGGCGTTGCCTTCAAGGCCGCGTGCGACCTGATCTTCGAAGGCCGCACCCAGCCGAACGGCTACACCGAGTTCATCCTGCATCGCCGGCGTCGGGAAGCGAAGGCAGCTGCCTGACGAACCGGACCACATGTCCTGGAGCGGCGGCGGATTCTTCGGGTCGGCGATCAATGCGCCGGCCCGGCCCGCGCCCTCCATCCAGGCTGCACCCGCCAATCAGGCGGCGGGTGTCGCCGAGCTGGATCAGCTTCGGGAAAGGGTGCGGGTCATTTACGACCAGGGCCGGCTCGCCGAAGCGGTCGAGGCGCAAACCACCGTCCTGGCGCGCGCCAAGGCCGCCGGCACCTGCCGGCCCGAGGACTTCCTCTTTGCCGGCCTGATGATGCACGCCGTCTGGCGTGATGCCGACGGGATCGCCATCCTCCGCGAAGCCGCCAACCTCTATCCGGGTAACGACGTCGTCTGGGAGAATCTCGGGGTCCTGCTGCTCAGCAGCAATGCCCTGGCCGAGGCGATCGAAGCCTGTGAGCAGGCCCTGGCGCTGGGTTCGCACAGCGCCAACGTCCTGGATTGCCTGGCCGAGGCGCAGCAGCGCAGCGGCCGGCCGGATCTTGCGGTCGAGAGCGGACGCGCGGCACTGATTGCCAAGGATCGCCACTTCGGCGCCGCGGCCCCGGTCGTCGCACTGCCCGCGACGCTGCCGCCGCCGTTCAACCCGGGTCGCCCCGAAGAAAACGTCATTGCCTATACGCTTTGGGGCAACCAGCCGCGCTATCACGTACCACTGCTGGAAAACGTGCGCATCCGCCCGCATCTGTTCCCGGCCTGGAGCATCCGGGTCTATCACGACCATACCGTCAACGCTGCCTATCTGG
Organism: Acetobacteraceae bacterium; assembly: GCA_027311485.1. Taxonomy (GTDB): domain Bacteria; phylum Pseudomonadota; class Alphaproteobacteria; order Acetobacterales; family Acetobacteraceae; genus Rhodopila. The sequence goes on along the minus strand of DAICYU010000049.1, from coordinate 11,990 downwards.
GTGAACTCGCCAAATCCAGCGTGCAACTCCACCCGATGCGGCTGGCCGCCAGCGAACCGCCGCACCGCGCCTTGCTGTGGCGGTTTGAGGTCATCGCTGACCCGACCGTGCGCCGCTTCCTGGTCCGTGACGCCGATTCCCTGCTGACGGTGAAAGAGCGTGTCGCCGTCGATGCCTGGCTGCACACGGACTTCCACTTTCATGCCATGCGCGACTGGTACACACATACCGACCTGCTGCTGGCCGGCATGTGGGGCGGGGTTGGCGGCCTGTTACCCGCGCCGTCGGACCTACTGCGTGCCTTCCGCCCCTGGCGCGTCGAAACCAACCATATCGACCAGGACCTGCTCAGCAGCACGGTCTGGCCGCTGGCTCGGCAAAGCATTTTGATCCACGACAGCATTTTCCAACCGTGCCTGGGCAGCGTCGCCTTTCCGCCCTACGGTACACTGCCACCGGGGCAACATATCGGTGAGAATGCTTTCGTGCATTTCAGCAAGGCTGGTTAATATGACGGTATGTCTCGTCGGCAGATAATCCTGGCATCGGCGACCGTTCTGGTGGCCGGCGGCACCATGTTCGGCGCCTGGCGCCTGATGGCTCCGGCCGAATCCGTCGCCGACGCGGCGTTGCCCGTTCCGCCCTTTCCGCCGCGCATCGCGCAAGGCGCTGATTACGAATCCTGCCTGTCCACCCTGGCCGCCGATCCCATGAGCGCGATCGCCATGGCGGATTCCTGGCAGACGGCCGGCGGCGGCGACGGGGCGGCCCATTGCCGCGGCCTTGCGCTGGTCGCGGCCGGCAAGCCGGATCTCGGCGCCGATGTGCTGGAGGAACTGGCCGCCCGGAGCACCGCCCCTGCCCTGGCCCGCGCGTCCGTGCTGGGCCAGGCCGCACAGGCCAGGTTGATGGTCGGACAGGCCGCCAAGGCCGCGGCGGACGCGACGGACGCACTGGACCTCGCGCCGGACGACACGGAATTGCTGATCATGCGCGCCACGGCCCGGGCGCAGTTGCAGGATTTTGCCGCCGGCATCGCCGACCTGACGGAGGCACTCCGACAGGATGGCAGCCGCGTGGACGCGCTGGTGTCGCGGGCGGTGATGCGGCGGAAGCTGAACCAACTGGATCTGGCGCAGGCCGATATCGCCCAGGCCATCACGCAGGACCCCGGGGATCCCGATGCGCTGCTGGAGCGTGGCATCCTGCGCCAGCGCATGGGCGACCGCAGTGGCGCCCGTGCAGACTGGGAACGCGCCCGCGGCATCGATCCGAACAGCACGACCGCCGACCTCGCCGCCCAGAACCTCGCCCTCCTCGACGCCGGACAGGCTCGGCAGTAGCGCCACCGGACACGCCCGCGCATTGCCACACCTGGCATTCTGCGGTGAAATCCCGGCAAGCAAGAATTCGGGAACTGTCCGTGCATGATCGATAAATTCGTGGCCGACGTGCCGGCGGCTCTGGCCGGCATCGCCGATGGTGCCGTTGTGTTGCTGCCGGGGTTCGGCAACGGCACGCCCGAGACGCTGGTGGAAGGGTTGATCGCGCAAGGCGCCACCGACCTGACTCTGGTGGCAAACTCCGGCGGGCGGGATACCGGGCCGACGGCCGATCTGCTGGCCACCGGCCGCGTCCGCAAGCTGATCTGCAGCTACGTGCGGCCCGACAGCGTCGCCGGCCGCCTGTTCGCGGCTGGAAAGATGGAGCTGGAAATCGTGCCGCAAGGCACGCTGGCCGAACGCCTGCGTGCCGCCGGGGCTGGCATCCAGGCGTTCTATACGCCCACCGGCGCGGATACGCTGCTGGCCGAGGGACGTGAAACCCGCATCATCAACGGCCGCAACTGCCTGCTGGAATACCCCCTGGCCGGCGACGTCGCGCTGATCGACGCCTGGGAAGCCGACCGCTGGGGCAACCTGACGCACCGCGAAAGCGCGCGCAATTTCAATCCGGTGATGGCGATGGCGGCGAAACTGACTGTCGTGCAGACCCGCCACGTCCTGCCGCTGGGCGGCATCCCGCCACAGAATGTTCATACGCCCGGTGTGTTCGTGCATCGCGTCGTGCATGTGCCCGGCCAGGAGACGACGCCATGAGCTTCCGCCCGCTGGACCGTGCCGGCATTGCCGCGCGCATCGCCCGCGACATCCCCGAGGGCTGGTTCGTCAACCTGGGCATCGGCATCCCGACCGGCGTGTCCGACCATGTGCCGCTGGACCGGGAAGTGATTTTCCACTCGGAAAACGGCGTCATCGGCGCCGGCCCGGCGCCCGCGCCGGACCAGGTGAACCCATACCTGGTGAACGCCGGCACGCAGCACATCACGCTGCGCACCGGCGGCGCCTTCGTGCATCACGCCGACAGCTTCGCCATCGCCCGCGGCGGCCACCTGGACCTGTGCGTCCTGGGTGCGTTCGAGGTGTCGGAAACCGGTGACCTCGCCAACTGGGCGCGCGCGCCGGATGAGCCGGTGAAGCAGGTCGGTGGCGCGATGGACCTGGCGATCGGCGCCAAGCGGCTGTGGGTGGCGATGGAGCACATCACCAAAGGCAGCGGCGGATCACGGCTCCGGCGAGTCTGTTCCTATCCGCTGACCGCCAAGGGCGTGGTGAAGCGTGTCTATACGGATCTTGCGGTGCTGGACGTCACCCCGGAAGGCTTTCGGGTGATCGACATGGTGCCTGGGATGACCCCGGCGCTGTTACAGGAAAAGACTGAAGCGAAGCTGCACTGGGCATGATCACCGGCATCGAAATCAACCGCCGAACGCCGTTCGTCGGCGGCGCCTCGTTCGGTGCGGTGGGCACGTATGAGCGGATCGACGGGATGGCGACCGGAACGCTGGACCCGGCGCATCTGCGCAACGCCGGCATCGCCCTGCTGGACCAGGCGCCGCGCGATGCGAATGGGCGTGTGCCCTACCGCACGGATTTCGTGCTGCTGCGGCCGTCGGACGCGGCGAAAGGCAACGGCCGGCTGCTGTATGAGGTGAACAACCGCGGCCGGATCATGCTGTTCGCCAACCTGTGCGCCGGGGCCGCGGGCAACCAGCCGGCCAGCGCCGCCGACCTTGGCAACGCCCTGCCGCTGCATCTCGGGTTCACCCTGCTATGGACCGGCTGGGACCCGGGCGCGCCGAAAACCACCGGCCTGTCGCTGGATGTGCCGGTGATCGACGGGCTGACCCGGATGATCCGGGAGGAATTCGTCTCCGGCACCCGCCTTGGCGTGCATGAGGCATTCCGGCTGAGTTATGAGGCTGTCGGTTCCCCCGTGGTGAGCGTGCGCCGGACCCAGACCGCGCCGCGCACGCCGGTGCTAGCGGTGTTGGCCGACAGCCGCACCGTGCGCCTGCTGCCAACGGGCACGACGCCGGAAACCGGGTCAATCTACGAAATCCGGTATCAGGCGACGAAGCCGCGCGTGATGGGTATTGGTTTCGCCGCCACCCGCGACTTCGTCAGCCATCTGCGGCACAACGGCGCGGCGTTGACCGGCAGGCCGATGACGCATACGCTGGCTTTCGGGATTTCCCAGGCCGGTCGTTACCTACGCGATCATATCGCGCACGGCTTCAACGCCGATGAGGACGGACGGCGCGTCTTCGACGGCGTCTATACACATGTCGCGGGCATCGGCCGGTTGTTTCATAACACTCCGTTCGCCCAGCCGTTCCGCACGCGGACCTGGCATGAGGATCATGACTTTCCCGAAGTGGAATTCCCGCTTTCCACGACGCCGCTGCACGACCCGCTGACCGGCGCAATCGGTGCGCTGCTGCGCGGGGACGACACCGACCCGAAACTGATCGAGACGAATACCTCCACCGAGTACTGGCAGAAGGGCGCATCCCTGCTGCACACCGACCCGCTGGGCACGCGCGACGTGGCGCTGCCGCCGCATGTGCGCTGCTTCCTGATCGCCGGCACGCAGCACGGCGGCAAGGCGGGCATGCCGCGCGATGCCGGGCCGTGCCGCTACCCGCGCAACTGGCACGACCCGATGCCGGCGGTGCGCGCGTTGCTGGTGGCGCTGGATGCCTGGATCGCGGACGGCACACCGCCGCCCGACAGCCGCGTGCCACGGATCGACGATGGCACGCTGGTGCCGGCGGATCGGGTTGCCTTCCCGACGATCCGCGGCTTCCAGCCGCCCGCCGCCGCGAACGATGCCGTGCCGTTGGCGGACTGGACCGATCCCAAGCCGGCGCTGCGGACCTATGGCGTGCTGGTGCCGCAGGTGGATGCGGACGGCAATGAGCGTGCTGGCATCCGCCTGCCCGACATCGCGGTGCCGACGGGAACATTCATGGGCTGGAACCTGTACGCGCCGCCCTACCCGGATGGCGAACTGGCCGACCGCGACGGCAGCTTCCTGGCTTTCGCGGACACCGCTGCGGCGCGACAGGCAAGCAATGATCCGCGCGCGTCATTGGCCGAGCGGTATGCGGCTATGTCACGGGCCGAGATGGTGCGGGCGACGGTTGCGGCGTTGCTGCGCGACCGGCTGCTGCTGCCGGCGGACGCGGACGCCTATCTGCGGCAGGACGCGGCAGGCGAAAGCTGAACAGCATGGCGGCTGGGATCGAAGCACCCCATGCCGCCGGTGAAGTAATGCGCGACACAGGGATGGCGGCAATGTCCAATCGTGACCGGAACCGATAGTTCCAGCGCTGTTGGGCTTATCCGCATGCCGCCTCGGCAACGTCCGCGGCTGCTACTGAGCCGGCACTGGATCGGGAGGCGGATGCATTGCTACGATCGGGCGACGCGCTTTGTCCCCTCCTGCAATCCGTCGCATGCCGGCGGACGCCCGTGAGCCGTTGCCTGTGCATCCCCCGCCGGCGGCGACGCACCGATCGCATGGAGGTCAGGGAACTCTAACAACGGCACCCGCAGCGCGGGACGCTGCAAAAGTTACCGCTTTGCAATACTTCAGTGCACGACAACGTGGCCGAGACGAAGGCGCTTCTGCGGGCTGACGACGTCGTATTCGAGGATTTTACCCGCGACCTCAATCGGTGCATCACCGCTTGCCGGAATGCTTGCCCCTCCAAGCTCGATCTTCGCGCTCACGGACACTGACCGGTCGCCGCCGACCAGATTGAGAATTTTTGCGGCGTCCTCGTGCGCGACTGGCCAGGACTGAGCAAGACCACCGTTATTGAAATGCACCGAAATGCCCGCCGGATGGATGTCGGATTGAAAGTTCACGACAGTCCCGTCATCGATGCTCAGGTCGAATTCGTGGTAGATATCGTTGTATTCGCCGAATTGGGCAAAGAAATTCACTTCGATGATGCGAGTACTGCGAACAGTTTCCGCCCGGGTGCGCAGGCGCTGTTCCGCGACCTTGGCAGCCGCAGCGCGCTTGAACTCGTCAAGGGCGGTGACGCTGCGCAGACCGTTTGCCCATTCCGCGTAAGGTGGTTCGGCGCCGGCGATGGCGTAGGCGATCATGGTGAGATCGTCGCCGGACGGCGCGTGCAGCACGGTCTGGGCACGCAGCGTCGGTGCGAAGGCCAGAGAGAGACCGAGGCCCAGGCAGGTGAGCGCCGCAAGCATGTATGAGCGGCGCTGCCGGCGGAGCGCGCGGATGTGGTCAAGGATACTGCTATTCATGAGTCTGCCTGTGCCTGGGGTCTGCCTGTGCCTGGACTGCCGTGGGATCAGAACTTTGGCTTAAAGCCGGCACTACCGGCGGCCTGCGCCTTTTCCTGTTCCAGCCTTTTATTGCTTACGAAGGCCTGCGCTTGGGTCTGGTAGAGACCGAGCGCATGGCTGTCGTAGAGCACCACATGGGCGCTGGGCGCGAGCAGGGTGTTGAACGTGCTATTGGTATCGGCCCCCATCTTGCGGCGCGTGCCGACCATGTAGACGCCATCATCGACGATCGCCATCATCTCGATATGGTCAGCGCCATTATACTGCGCGGGCAACGCAATATAGGGTACGATATCGTTTAGTTTGCCGATCAGCGGAACCAATTGGTTATTGCTGTGGCTGACATAGGCCAGGCCGCTACCACGTTCAGCATCCCGTTGACTCATCAGCCGGTTGCGCGGATCGAACTTCCACCAGACGATCGGGCCGTCATTGATCTTCTGTTCCTTCGTGAAAGGCATTGCATAGCGTTGCTTGAGTGCAGCCAAGGTTGCGGCGACGGTCGGCACGGGACCGACGAAACCAATATTTGTGGAGACCGCAATGACCTTTTCCTGCCCCGGAACCGGCGCGAGCCATGCGACGGTGACCCGTAACTGGCCAACGTCGCCATTCCCGTGTTCGTTCATGCGTTTGTTGACGTCGTTGGTGCAGCTCTGGAACTCAGAGGAGCTGCGGCCATAGCATTTCTGCTCCTCCACGGAGGCGCGTTGATTGGCTTCCATCTGCTTGCGGAAGTCTGGCGACAGAGCGACGATGCCGTAGGATGAATTCCAGATCGTGTTGCCAACGAGACCGTCGGTAGACGGCCACGGGATCTGCTTCATGATCAAGGTGCCGTTGTCGAAGGCACCTTTGCGGAGATCGACGATTTCGGCGGTTGGGTCATAGGCTTTCAGGGCCGCGATGGCCTCATCGGGCGTCATGCCCAGGTGGACACCGGCGACGTCGAGGGTTGCCGGATCAGCGGTTTGCGCATGCGCGGGCAGCGCAAGCGGCAAGGACGCGACCAGCAGCAGACGAAAGGCGATAGCGGGTCTGAGCCATTTTCTCACGGTTAGTGTGCTCCGGGTCAGGTGGGATTTAGAGAGGATTGCTGGCTGAATGACGCGGCCGGAGGGGGCGTGTCCGGACCAGAACCGGCCGAGGCGAACGTGTTGCGGGCGACGCAGCAGGCGCGGACATCCCTGCCGGACATGCTATTCTTCTGGCGCAATGTCGGAATCCGGATGCGGGAGCGGATCGCCATCGTTCATCGCGTCGCGATTTTCACTCTCCCGCTCATCTTCGGCCTGAGCCGAATCCAAAACGTCGCCAAGACTGCAGGAACTGTCGAGCGCAACGTCCATTGCCTGGCGGTTTCCAGCGTCATGACAGCTGTCCAGGAGCGGCCGCCCACCGACGGACGCCTGTGCTGGCTGGCGGTTGGCCCCGGCAATGGCCCGGGCGATCTGATGAGATGGGGGATGGCCGATTTGGCGGCACGCGCCGGGAAAATCGGACGTGGCGATACAGGCGATGTGCCCATTCTGCACCACGGCGATGATGACCATGCGCTGTCCGCGATTGATCGTGTAGCCGGCACCAATGAGGAGCGCGTGCAGCTTATCGCTGTGCTTCACCGTGATTGCACTGGTGACGCTGCTGCGGTCGTAGCGGTTAAGGAGCCAGCTTTTAGAGTCCTCGGTCAGCACCTGATCGAGAAGGAGGCGGAGCCGGGCGGCAGCTTCCGGGCTTGCGTATTGGATTGCGCCAGTCGCGGACGGGACGGGCATATTGGGCGAAGCCGGGCGCATCGCGACGGCGGGTACCAGCGCGGCGGCCGGTGGAAGGGGGGCAGTGGTGCAACCCGCCAGGAGCGACGCGAGAAGCGGTATCACGTATAGCCTTCGCATGTGCTTCCGCTCTCTGCCCCGCTTTCAGCAACGCCAATGTGCCCAAGGGAGGCGTTTGCGGCAATATCATTTCGATAAGAGACATTCATTGGGTAGATATTTTTTATTCGGCCTTGATTCGCATTTCTCACACGCTGATTCGCACCATGTTCGCTGACGGCTTTCGGAGGTCCTGATTGCGCGGGCGGCATGTTCCGAATCGTATCCGACCTCCATCAGACACGGTGCCTTCCCCACCGCACCGATGTGGTGCAGGAGGCAAGACTTTCGTCACGCAACTGGGCCCAGCAATTTCAGTATCTTACGTTCCCGTAAAATACGATCGGAACTGCACCCGCTATCCGCCGCCTGGGATACGTCCGCGTCAGCGCGACCGGACAGCCCGTTGCCGTGCAACTCCCGCAACTCAAGGCTGCCGGCTGCACTCCAATCTACCGGAAGGAGGGCAGCTGGACAGTCAACCCGTCCCTGTCCGCCGCGTCACCATCAGGGGCAGCAGCGGCAGCGTCGCGGTCAGTGAAACCAGCGCCCAATAGCCGGACAGCGACAGCACGCCCGCGGCGTGCAACCCGGCCGAGGCGATCCCCAGCGCAAAGCTCGCATCCCATAGCGGGGCAGCGAAGGTATAGAAACCGCCTTGCTGCGGGGACGGCAGCCGCACCTGGATCGCGGTAAACCAGGCGGCAGCGGATATCACCTCGGGGATGCCCGCCAGGGCCAGGATGGCGATCGCCTGCGCGCTTGTGGCGGCAAACAGCAGCAACAGGTGGGCCAAGCCCTCCAGCACGCCGGTCACCATGCTCAGCATGAAAGCCGACATCGCCCGAGTCAGCCGTTGGACGAACAGCCCGGCGGCGATGGCCCCGATCAGCGCACCGGCCCCCTGCGCGGTCAGCAGTCCGGTCCAGCCGCTGTCGGATGCGCCGTACCAGTCCCGGTTGGCCCAGAACAGGAAGGGGCGCAGGCCACCGAGCATGACCATGTAGGTGGTCGAGGCGACCAGCAGGCCGGTGATCTGCCGGTCGGAGCGGACCAAGCGGACGAACCCCGCCAGCGACAGGCGATCAGTCCGCTCGGTCGATCCGCGGACGCTGTCCGGCAGGCGCAGGACCGGCACCGCGGCCATGGCGATCAGCACGGCGAAACCGGCGAAGGCCGGCCGCAGCCCGGCGACCACCGCCAGGCCGCCGATCGCCGGACCAACGACCTTCGCCGCCCGGTCAGCGACCGAGTAGAGCGTGTTGCCGGCCATTTCCATGCCGGCCGGGGTCACCGCGCCGCGCAGCGCCAGCAGGCCGGGATTGACGAACAGGTCCAGCGTGCCGGTCACCGCGATCACCGCCTGCAGGGCCACGACGGAACCGCACCAGGGCAATGCGGCCGTCAGCACGGCGTTCGCCAGCATCGCCGACGCGGCAACGCGGGCGGCGCCGAAGCGGCTGAGCAACCGGCTGCCAAGCGGGGCGAGCAGCAGCTTGGGCAGGACTCGCAGCCCGAGGCTGAGCACCAGTTCCATACCGGCGCCGAATCGCTCCGCCACCAGGATCGGCAGCGCGGCGATGACGCACCAGTTGCCCAGGTTGACCAGCAGCAACGCCAGCCAGAAGCCACGAAAACGCGCCGCACGCAGCAGAAGCAGCCAATCGGTCATGCCGGTTGGCTATCCGCTGCCGATGCGACAGCCGCCCATAAGAGCCGCATGCGTAAAACCGGCACCCGCAACGCCGGCATCCGCAAAGTCGCCGCCCACGGACCCGGCAAACGACGATTGGCCTGACCAATCAGCACGGACCCATGCCAAGGCTGCAGTCCGCCGATCTCAATACCCCGTCCGCGTCGCCGCGACCTGATAGTGCTTGCGCGGAAACTCCTCGGTGTAGGACCGCAGCCCCTTGCCCATGCGCGTGCCCATGTCGCGGTACGGCTTTGCCCGCAGCCGATCCACATCCAGGTCGATTCCCAGCCCGGGCGTGACGGGCAAATCGACGAAGCTGTCCTGCACCGTCAGCGGCGTGACGGCAATTTCGTCGCAGGCGGGTTTCAGGTTGATGAAGCACTCGGCAATCCAGAAATTCGGGATCATCGCGGATAGCTGCACCGTCGCCGCCAGCCCGACCAGGGTCGAGTTATAGTTGTGCGGCGAAATCGCCACCGCATGCGGCTGTGCCATGGCGGCAATGTCCAGCATCGCGCTCATGCCGCCGCAATTGCAGATATCGGGGTTGATGATGTCCGCGGCACGGGCGGCCAGCGCGGCGGCGAAGCCTTCCTTCGAATAGATCGCCTCCCCGGTCACGATCGGCATCGGCAGCACGCGCCGGACTTCGGCAACCAGTTCGATGTTGTCGCACAGGCAGGGTTCCTCGTACCAGCCGATATCGTATTCGGCGATGCGTTGGCCGATGCGGATGGCATGCATCGGCGCGAGGCGCCGGTGAACCTCGACCAGCAAGGTGAAATCGGGGCCAAGCGCCTCCCGCATCATGCGGACGTAGCGGACGACGTGGTCTTCGTCCTCGCGATGGATGAAGCTGCGCCAGGGGCCGGGAAACGGGTCCCATTTCAGGGCGGTGTAGCCGGCCGCCTTCACCGCCAGGGCGCGTTCGACGTTGCCTTCGATGCTGTCGGTGCCGCTGGACCAGCCATTGGCATAAACTTTCACCCGCTCTCGCGACGCGCCGCCCAGCATCTGGTGCAGTGGCAGGTTGGCGTGCTTGGCGACGATATCCCACATCGCCAGTTCGATCGCGCTCCAGGCCGACATCAGGTCCAGCGAGGTCCGCCGCATGGCGAAATCCTCGAACACCACCTGCGCGGTATGGCGGATGCTGAACGCATCCCGCCCGATCATGTATTTCGCCAGATCGTGCAGCAGATGCTCGGTGACGGGTTCCTTGCCCGGCGTCACGTAGGCTTCGCCCCAGCCGTGCAGGCCGCTTTCGGTTTCCACGCGGCAGAACAGCAGGTTCTTCGCCGTGCCCGGATCAAACAGGAACGTTTCGATTCGCGCGATCTTCATGGGCGTGTCCCTCTTGCTTGGCGGGCAAACTACGCTTCTGATCGTCAGCCAAGCAAACCGGGAGGGGAACCGTGGATTTTGAACAGATCACCTACGCGGTACAGGGCACCACGGCAATCGTGACCCTGAACCGTCCGGAGCGGCGCAACGCGCTCAGCAGCAAGCTGCTGCGGGAGTTGAACGCGGCGCTGCTGGAGGCTGACGATCATACGGCGGTGCATTGCGTGGTGCTGCGCGGCGCCGGCCCGCATTTCTGCGCCGGCGCCGACCTGACCGAGTATGCGTCGAACCGGGGCGAGGATTATCGCGGCCGAGCGGAAATCGACGACGATGTCTGGCGGCTGGAACAGGGGCAGCGGATGCGGATTCAGCTGTTCGACATGCATAAGCCAGTCATTGCGCAGGTACACGGCACCTGCATCGGTATCGGCACGGAACTGGCCTGGTTCTGCGACATCGTCATGGTCGCCGACGACGCGCGGATCGGCTTTCCGCCTACTCGGGACCTGGGCACGCCGCCGGGGTCGATGTGGCTGTACCACTGCGGCCCGCAATGGGCGAAACGGCTGCTGCTGACCGGCGATTCACTCACCGGCAAGGACGCCGCGGCGATCGGACTGGCGCTGAAATCGTTTCCGGCGGATCAACTCGAAACCGAGGTCATGCGACTGGCCGATCGCATGGGCCTGGTCGATCCGCATCTGCTGTCGGCCAACAAGCGGATCGTCAACCTCGGCCTGGAACTGATGGGCGCACGCACCGGCATGCGCATCGGCGCGGAGATCGACGCGCGCGGCCATCTGGCCCCGAAGGCTCGTGCCTTCAAGGAAACGATGAAGGAGCATGGAGTGAAATACGCATTCCAGCAGCGGGACGCCGCCTTCGGCTCGGGTTATGCCGCGGTGCAGGGGCCCGACCCGGATTGAACGCGCCCGATATCATCTTCCAGGACCAGCGCTTTGTCGTGCTGAACAAGCCGGCGGGGCTGCCGGTGCATCCCGGACCGTCCGGCGGCCCCTGCGTCGAGGACTGGTTCCCGCTGCTGTCCCGCCGGCCGGACGGACCGTGGCTGGCGCATCGCCTGGACGCGGATACCGCCGGCTGCCTGCTGGTCGCGCTGCGCAAGCAGCCGCTGCTGGCAGCGCAGGCGCTGTTCGCCTCGGGCGGGGTGCGGAAGGTGTACTGGGCGGTGCTGCGGGGTGAGATCGCGGCGGAGTCCGGCGTGATCGACGCGCCGGTGCGGCGGATCAGCGACCCGGTGGGCTGGCGCATGGCCACCGGTCCGGGCGGCCAGCCTGCCGTTTCGGAATGGCGGGCGCTTGGCCGCGCGCCGGGGGAAACCTGGGTGGAGGTGCGGCCGCGCACCGGACGGACGCATCAGGTGCGGCTGCACTGCCAGGCGCTGGGTGC
>DAICYU010000499.1 GCA_027311485.1 Acetobacteraceae bacterium | reverse complement strand
CACCTCCAGCATCAGGGCGCCCAGGTCGCGCAGCACACCGACGCTGGTCGCCTGGTCGTTGACGAAGGCGCGCGATCGGCCATCGGCGTTGAGCTGGCGGCGCAGCACCAGCGGACGCGCGCGTTCGTTCGGCACGGCATCCGGGCTCGCGTGCCAGATGCCGTCCGGACCCAGCCGTTCGGCGATGGACCAGTCGCGCAGGCGGATGGCGCCATTCGGGCCCTGCAGCGTCCAGGTATTGTGGTCGTCCTTCGGCGTGGTGCCCACCGAGCCAAGGACGGTCACGGGCAGATCTCCGGCCCGCAGCCGGGCGCGTACGGCTCGTTCGCTGCGGCCGGGCATGGGGAAGGCGGCGAATCCGTCCTCCAGACGGAACGGACCGGCGAGACGGCCGGTGAGGAACAGGAAATGCGACAGCACCTCCCGGGTGAAGCCGCCCTGTTCCGGCCCGTCCAGCCAGGACACCGCGTCGCGCTGCCATTCGCGCGGCCAGTCGGCGAAAGCGACCTCGATGTCCAGCGTCCGCGGCGTACCGACCGCGCCCTGCGCGAGCCAGTCGCGCAACTGCTCGACGGCGAGGCTCGATGCCATGGGGAAGTTCACCGCGATCCGCGCGCCCTGCGTTTCGGCCGCGAAGGCGCGCGCCTCCGCCAGATCCACCGCCAGCGGCTTTTCACAAAACACCGCTCGGCCGGCGTCGAGCCCGGCCCGCGCATGGGCCAAGTGCGTCGCGGGCGGGGAGGCGATGTAGATGCACTCCGCGTTCTCGATCACCTGCGCGACGCTGGCGGCGACCGGCACGCCAGGCAGCGCGGCGGCAATGCGCGCCCGCGCCTGTTCGGCCGGGTCCCAGATGCCGGTGACGCACACGATTTCGGCCGCATGGTCCAGGGCGGCGCGCAACAGCCGCTCCCCCATGATCCCCGCCCCGAGAATCCCCAGCTTGATCATCGTCATCCGAATGCGTTCCTGCGGCTTTATCCGGTTCGGCTGATAGAGCCGGTCGTGCCGCGTATCAATCGGGGGTGGACCGGGGCGGCCTGAATTTCTCGGGCCGCCCGGATCGCCGGGAGGCATCAGTAAACCGTAGATGCTGCTATCGGGGCAGCCATCGAGGCTGCTGTCGGGCGGTGCCGATGGGCGGTACCCGTCACGGCACCGCGCCGCTGGCCCCTACCGGTTCATGCCGCGCACAGCGTCGACCACCGCGCGTGTCACTTCCTTCGTGGTCGCGGTGCCGCCCAGGTCCGGCGACAGGATTCCGGCGGCGCACACCTGTTCCACCGCGCGCATCAGCATCTCGGCGGCGGCTTTTTCGCCCAGGTGTTCCAGCATCATCGCACCGGTCCAGAAGCTGGCGACCGGGTTGGCGATGTCCTTGCCGGTGATGTCGAAGGCCGATCCGTGGATCGGCTCGAACATCGACGGGCTGCGCCGTTCCGGGTCGATGTTGCCGGTGGGGGCGATGCCCAGCGAACCGGCCAGGGCGGCGGCGAGGTCCGACAGAATGTCGGCATGCAGGTTGGTGGCGACGACGGTGTCGATCGTCTTCGGCCGGCGGACCATGCGCATGGTCATCGCATCGACCAGTTCCTTGTCCCAGGTCACGTCCTTGTAGTCGTGGCTGACCAGCGCCGCGATCTCATCCCAGAACACCATGCCGTGCCGCTGCGCGTTCGACTTGGTCACCACGGTCAGGTGCTTGCGCGGGCGGGACCGTGCGATGTCGAACGCATAGCGCATGATGCGCTCCACCCCGCGGCGGGTGAAAATGGCGGTTTCGGTGGCGACTTCCTCGGGCAGGCCCCGGTGCGCCCGCCCGCCATGCCCGGCATATTCGCCTTCGGAATTCTCCCGCACGATCACCCAGTCCAGGTCGTTCGGCCCGACGTCGCGCAGCGGCGAGGTGACACCCTGCAGGATCCGCGTCGGCCGTACGTTGGCGTACTGGTCGAATCCCTGGCAGATCTGCAGCCGCAGGCCCCACAGCGAGATATGGTCAGGGATGTTCGGATCACCGACGGCACCGAAATAGATCGCGTCGGCGGTGCGCAGCCAGGCAAGCCCATCAGCCGGCATGAACTGCCCATGCTTGCGATACCAATCCGAGCCCCAGCCGTAATGGTCCACCACCAGCGAGAACCCCCCATCGCGCGAAGCGACGGCATCCAGCACCTCAAGCCCCGCGGCAATCACCTCCGGTCCGATGCCGTCGGCTGGGATGGAGGCGATACGGTAGCTGCGAGTCATCGGCGGGGCTCCTGAATGAGACGTCGTTTCGTAGCGCGTGGCCGGCCGCGTGGCGAGGGGGCGGGAAAGGGGGTTGCGTGAACAAACGGTAGTGCAACCGCCATGTCCAGGTAACAGACCAGCACCGCCGATGATGCAATGCGGGAGACACCGTCAATATCTATATTGAGATGCGTTGGCCGGTGGCAGACCGGCCTGTCCCGCAAAGGATAGACGCGCGATGCATATCGCAGTTCCCCATTTGATCCGCGACATTTTCGGCCTGTCGGCGCCGGTGTCGACGCCGCATGACGAGCATCTGCTCGCCGGTGCGGACGAGGAAGCCGTGCAGGCGCTTGGCGTCAGCCAGACCGTTCTGTCACGGTTCCAGAGCGACGTTGCCGCGCTGTGCCCGGATCTGGTGCACGAAGCGCAGTTTGGCCTGGGCCGGACGTAAGCCCGTTATTCCACTCTGAGCCGCCCCGCGCCGTCCGGCGCGGGTTCCACTTCGCCGACGATTGCCGCGGTCAGTCCGGCATCCAGCATGGCCTGCAGGCAATTCGTGGCCTGGGCGGCTGGCAGCCCCAGAAGCAATCCGCCGGACGTTTGCGGATCGACCAGCAACGCATATTTTGACGACCCGGCCTCGACACCCAGCACGCGGCGATTCTCCTGGGCCAATGTGCTTTCAACGCCATGCGACGCGAGCGCCACCGCGCCGGGCAGCACCGGAATGTCCTCCAGCCGCAGAACCGCCGAAACGTCGGACGCGGCCAGCATCTCCAGCAGGTGGCCGGCAAGGCCGAAACCGGTGATATCGGTGGCGGCATGTGGCTGATGGGGCAGGGCGATCCGCGCCGCGGTTGCATTGGTTTCCCGCATCGACTCGATCGCCGCCAGCAGCCACTGTGCCCGGGCGTTGCCCCGCATGTGGCCCGCCAGCACGATGCCCGTGCCCAGCGGTTTTGTCAGGATCAACCGGTCACCCGGTCGCAGGCCGCCCTTGCGCAGCACCCGCCCGGGTTCCACCAGCCCGGTGACCGAAAAACCCAACGCCGCTTCGGCCGCCTCGGCGCTGTGACCGCCAATCAGGGCACAGCCGTCGGCTTGCAACACATCGGACGCACCTTGCAGCATCGCCGATAACTCGGCGCGCATCTTGCTGCTGGAGGCATAGGGCACGGCGGCGATGGCCAGCGCCGTCCAGGGCGTGGCGCCCATCGCATACAGGTCCGACAGCGCGTGCGCGGCGGCGATCTGCCCGAACACGTAAGGGTCATCGAGGAAAGCGCGGAAGTAATCGACCGATTGGACCAGCAGCTTGCCCAGCGGCGGCTTGGTCACCGCCGCGTCGTCCGGGGTGGTCA
>DAICYU010000498.1 GCA_027311485.1 Acetobacteraceae bacterium | reverse complement strand
GATCCGGAACGCCCGGCAGGCGCAGCGTCGCGACGCCGTCAAGGCCGCCGACCGGGCGATGCTTGCCGCATACCATGCGCAACTCGAAGTCGCGCGCGCCGAGGCCGCGGCCAAGACCGAGCGGCTGGAGGCCACGCTGCGCGGCATGGCCGACGGTGTGGTGGTGCTCGATGCTCATATGTGCCTGGCGGAATGGAACGCAAAATTCGCCGAAATCGCCGGTGTGCCGCCGGACATCCTGCGGGTTGGCCTGCCGGTGGAGCAGGTTCTGCGCGCCCAGGTCGCAAGCGGGCAATTCGGCCCGGTCGAAAACGCCGAGGCGGAAGTGCAGCGGCGCCTGGAGCGACTGCGCGGCGGCCGCTCCGCCGTCACGCAGCGGCTCCGCCCGGATGGCCACGTCCTGGAACTGCGACGCAGCCGGCTGCCCGACGGCGGCATCATCACGCTGTTTTCCGACGTCACCCAGCAGAAACGGACCGAGGACGCCCTCCGCCAGGCCCGCGCGCAGGCCGAGGCGGCGGCCACGGCGAGGTCCGGCTTCGCCGTTGTGGCGGGTCATACGATACGCACGCCGCTGGCCACGCTGCTCAACACGATCGGATTGTTGTCCGAAACGGATCTCTCCCCCGGCCAGCAGGCACTGGCCGGGCTGGCCACGCAATCCGGCCATGCTTTGTATGGGCTGCTCGGTGACGGGCGCCTCACCGACGCCGAGGGCAAAGCCCGGGCCGAGAGCGGCGCCATCCTCATCAATCCCGGCCTGTTCGAACTACGGCTCTTGCTAGAAGGCTCAGTCGAGCTGCTGTCCATGGCGGCGGCCGCGCAAGGCGTGGATTTCCGCGTCCGGATTGACGATGATGTGCCGCCGATGTTGTCCGCCGATTCCGGACGGCTGCGGCAGATCGTGCTCAATCTGCTGTCCTATGCCGCCAGGCACGCCCGCGCCGGCACGGTCTGGATCATCGCAGAGACAACCGGCGATGCGAACCAGCCGCTGCGGCTGGAAATTCGCGACACCGGTCCGCGCATCGATGCCGCCGCGCGCGCGCATCTGTTCACGCCAATCTCCCGCCCGGATGACGCGGATGCCAGTGGCGCCGGCTTCGGCCTGTCGATCAGCCGCCATCTGATCAACCTGATGGGCGGCGCGATTGGTTGCGATATCTGGTCCGGGGATGGGGTGGCTGGCAACGCGTTCTGGTTGACGCTGCCTGCATCCACCGTGCCGCAATCCGACGCGGCGCCGGGTTCCGGCCGGGACCGGAAGCCGCCGAAGACACCCGGACGAACAGTTTCAGCGGACGATGTTGCCCGGCGGCGGGTGCCGCGGACTAACATCCTTCTGGTCGAGGATATTGCGGCGAATCAGTTTGTCACCGCGGCCCTGTTGCGGCGCGAGGGCCATCATGTCGATGTCGCAGAAAGCGGCCCGGCAGCGATCCATGCTGTGAAGAACAAGCCGTATGACATTGTTCTTATGGATATCTTCATGCCCGACATGAGCGGCCTGGAGGCCACTCAGGCAATTCGTGCCATCCCCGCGCCGGTCGGCGCCATCCCTGTCGTTGCCCTGACCGCCAACGCCTCGGCCGACGACGAGGTACGATTCCGGGCCGCAGGCATGGCTGGGGCGCTTGGCAAGCCGTTTACGATCGGGGACGTGCTGCAAACCCTGATGACAAAGGTCTGGCGCCCGGCGCCAGGCTCTGCCAACGCCGATCAGGCGGACCGGCACGCCACCCCAGCGGAGTCCACCACGGAGCCGGTATTGTCGGCCACGCAGATCCAGGAGATCAGGTCGAACCTTTCGGCGGAGGTATTCCTTGAACTGGTCGAGGAATGCATCTCCGACCTGGATCACCGCCTCCCCGCCCTGCGACGCGCAATCGCGGCCCAGGTACCCGGGGCGATCACGCAGCATGCCCACGCGATGGCAGGCGTGGCGGCCGGCTATGGCCTCGCAGCACTTGATTCGAAGCTGCGTGCCATTCTGCAGGCAGTTCGCGACGGCCATTTGGCCTCGCTGGACGCAACGGTAACCGCGGACATCGAAATAGCTTTCCGCCGGGCCGCGGTGGCGCTGCGTGCTGTGGCAGCGGCTGATACGCCCGCCGAATTACCGCCTGTCATGGGCTAGATCCGCCCGCTTCCGCGACGCCCGTGCCGGCCTTTCTCGCGGCGTGTTCTTTTTGACGCAGGGGGACCCCGTCGGCATACGCGGCGATATTTCACCTTGAACGACAACAAGGGACACGTCAGTTTGCGCGCCATGTCGTCGTTTATCCGTCGTGTACCCGATGGTGACAACCGTGAGCGCATGGTCTGCAACGATTGCGGCCACATCGCCTACGAGAATCCGAAGGTCGTCGTTGGCTCGGTTGTCGTGTCCGACGGGCGCGTGCTGATGTGCCGACGTGCGATCGAACCCCGCCGGGGATACTGGACCCTGCCGGCCGGCTACCTCGAACTCGGCGAAACGCTGGAAGAAGGCGCCGCCCGCGAAGCGTTGGAAGAGGCTGAAGCGATCATCGACATCGACGGCATCCTGGGCATCTTCAGCATCGCGCGGATCTCACAGATCCAGGTGATTTTCCGCGCCCGCTTCCGTGACGCCGGAATACCGAAATTCGCCCCGGGCCCCGAGAGCCTGGACGTGCGGTTGCTTGAACCGGACGCGATCCCTTGGGACCACATCGCATTTCCATCGGTGCACTGGGCGTTGAATGCCTGGCAAAAGGCCGGACCGGGACCGTTGGCTGCACCGGTCGGCAATCCGGTGGACGACCAGAGGGGCGATCACCGCATGCAGCCGGCGCTGACCGAGGGCGCAGGAGAAACCGAATGAAGTTGCTCGTCCTGGCCGCGATGTTGCTTTCGTGCTCCACCGCCATGGCCGATGAATTGCCGCTGCCACCGATCCCGCCGGCCCACCCGCCCGAGGCGGATGGCGCCCCGGTGCCGAACCCGGATGCGGAACGGCCGCTTCTTGTGACCGCCGCCAAGCCCAGCGTGGATGTCCGTATTTACCGGGCACATCTCTATGACCCGAGCATGGGCTTTGCCCCGGGCTCCCGCTACCAACCCATGGAAGATCGCAAGGGAATCCAGCCACCAGGCCTGAGCGTCACGGTCCCGCTTAAGTAGCCATCCCCCAGTAGGCATCCACGATACACCTCAGCCAACGGGCATTCGGCCAATAGGCGTCTGCCGACCAAGTTGGGGCGGACACCGTTAATCGTTTCTTCATCTCTGACCGCTACACGCAAGGCCTTCAGGTGCGGGCGTGACAAACCCGCGCCTCCTTGCTGTCAAGGAGACGGGGATGCGGAAGATCAGCAAAGGTCGCAATGCCCGGGCTGCGGCCATGCCGCAATTGCCGGGCGACCGGCCAAGCCGTATAGAAGGCGCAACTATCACGACATGGCCCGGTCGGGCAAAACTTGACATGACTGCGCTGTTTACCGCCGCGGCCGCCCGCACCACCGTCACAGGCACGGAGGCCACGCCCGTTTCCGCCAAGCCGCAACCAGCCTCGACCACAGTCTCCCTGTCCGACGGAACCCGGATTACATTCTCGAATGTTAACGAATCCATGCTGGATCAG
>DAICYU010000497.1 GCA_027311485.1 Acetobacteraceae bacterium | reverse complement strand
AACTCCGAGGTGAACACGCGGCTGATGACACCGGATGCGGCGGTGGAGCTGGGCGCGATGGCGCTGTTCGGGGAGAAGTATGGCGATGAGGTCCGCGTCGTCAGCATGGGCGGGCCGGACGGGAACAAGCCGGCCTGGTCGATCGAGCTGTGCGGCGGCACGCATGTGCGGCGCACCGGCGATATCGGCTATTTTCGCATTGTCGGCGAAACCGCGGTGGCAGCCGGGGTGCGGCGGATCGAAGCAGTCACCGGGGCTGCCGCCGAGGCGGTGGTGGGTGAGATGCAGGCTCGGCTGAACGATGCCGCGGGCGCGCTGCGGGTGTCTCCGGCCGAGGTGCCGGAGCGGATCGCGGCGCTGGTGGAGGACCGGCGCAAGCTGCAGGCGCAGATGACGGAGCTGCAGAAGAAGCTGGCTACCGGCGGCGGCGCGGCGGCGGTTGAGGACATCAACGGCGTGAAGCTGTCGGCCCGCAACCTGGGCGACGTGTCGGCGCGGGACCTGAAGGGGCTGGCGGAGGCCATCCTGAAACAGCAGGAATCCGGGGTGGTGGCGCTGGTATCGGCGGCCGAGGGCAAGGCCAGCATCGTTGTCGCGGTGTCGCCCGACCTGACCGGGCGGATCAGCGCGGTCGATCTGGTGCGGGCGGCGGCGGGCGCGGTTGGTGGCAAGGGCGGCGGTGGCCGGCCGGAGATGGCGCAGGCCGGCGGGCCTGATGGCGCCCAGGCCGATGCGGCGCTTCAGGCCGTGCGGGCTGCATTGGGGTAAGTGCGCAGATCACAACCGGATCCCGGCAGGCAGGTACCGCCTGACCTGCCGCGGTTTCGGGCGTGGTGGTCTGGCTGAGGCGCTGCCCGTCGCGGGTGGCACGAAGCTGGCCGGCTTTCGCGGCGGCCCGAAGGTTGACCCGGCACAGGGCAGAGCTGCCCGTCGATGAGGACCGGGATCACCATCGACGACGCAAACGCACAAGCTGGGACCGTTCAGCCCCGGGCGGTCTGATTTCAGCTCCGACGGACGTTCCAGAACAGCACGAACCCATCCAGCATGTCGGTGATGGTTTTGCGGAACGCGGTCGGCTGATAGGCGAAACCCAGAGGGAAATACGGCACGGTCTCAAACGCATGGGCCTGGATTTCCACGCCGATCTTCTTCTGTGCATCCAGGTCCGGCGCCTCAAACCACGCGTCCCGCAACGCCTCGATCTTCGGGTCATCCGGCCAGCCGAACCAGGCGCCCTTTCCGTTGCCACGCAGCGGCAGGTTGCCGGCCGGCGTGGACAGATCCAGGCCGGTGAATCCGGTGATGAACATGTTCCACCCACCCTCGGTCGGTGGCTTGCGGCTGGCACGCCGCTGCACGACCGAGCCCCAGTCGGTGGCCTGGTAATCGAGGTTGATGCCAACACGCTGCAGCACGTCGCCTGCAACCTCATCCAACGCGTTCAGTGTCGGATAGTCGGTGGACGCCATGAAGGAGACTTTCTCCCCCTTGTAGCCGGCCGCCTGCAGCGCCGCCTTCACCTTGGCATAGTCCGGCGTGGCGGTGGCAAGGGCTGACAGGCCGGCGCTGTTGGCCAGCGGCGTGCCCGGTGGGAAGTAGCCGCAGGGAACCTTCCACAGGGACTCGTCGGTGCCCATCATGGCGGTCATGAACTCGGTCTGGTTGATCGCGCCCAGCAGGGCACGCCGGACCGCTGGATTGTCGAATGGCGGGTACAGGAAATTCGGCCGCATGATCATGCATTCGCCGGTCGGGTCCTTGACCGTGACCGTGACGTCGCCGCCTTTCGGGAATAACGGTATCAGGTCGCTGGTCGGGTTTTCCCACCAGTCCACCTCCCCCGATTTCAGTGCGTTCGCGGCAGTGGCGGGGTCGGGCACCACATGCCACTCCACCCGGTCGAAATAGGCCACCTTGGGGCCGGAGGTCCAATCCGCCTTGCCGCCTTCGCGTGGCTTGTAGTGCTCGAACCGCTGGTACGCGGCGAAGGAGCCGGGAACCCGCTCATTCGTCACGAAACGGAACGGTCCGCTGCCGACGATTTCCTTGATTTGCTGATACGGGTCCGTGTTCGCCACACGCTCGGGCATCATGGCGCACATGTTGGAGAAGGAATGGCCCAGCGCATCCGGCAGCAGCGCGAAGGGCTTCTTCATCGTGAAGACGATGGTCTTGTCGTCCTTGGCAGTCAGTGAGTCGACCCGCTGCATCAGCGCCTGGCCGAACGCGTCGCGTACCGCCCAGCGTTTGATGCTGGCGACGCAATCGCGCGCCAAAACCTTCTCGCCGGTATGGAACAGCAGGCCGTCCCGCAGGGTCAGTGTCCAGGTCTTGCCGTCGTTGTCGACGACATGCCCGTCCACCATCTGCGGCTGCGCTTTGAAGCCATTGGTCGGGCCTGACTGGCCGTACAGCGTATCCCAGACCATGAAAGCATGGTTGCGCGTGACGTAGGCGGTCGTCCAGATGGGATCGAGCACTGCCAGATCCGATTGGGGAATGAATTTCAGTACCCGATCGGCGGCCTGGCTGATTGCCGGCATCGCAAGTTGTGCGGCGGCCGCCGCCATGAATGTCCGTCTGCGCATGCGTCCGTATCCCTCTGTCCCATGACAGCGTCATTAAACGTCAGGTTTTCCGGATCGACCATGCGGATTCGTATGCATCCGTCACGACGGACGTAGATATTCCCGGGGTGGCATTCGTCAGGTCGGAACTGGCCCCGGCCGAGCGATCAGCGTGCGAAAAACAGCTCGGTCAGCACGTAGTCGAAGGCCAGGATCAGGATGGACGCGGTTACCACCGCCATCGTTGTCGCCGAACCCACGCCTTGCGCGCCGCCCTTGCTGTTGTAGCCCTGGTAGCACCCCATCAGCGAGATCAGGAACCCGAAGACCGCGGCCTTGGCGAGGCCAGACACCACGTCCCCGGTCTGCACGAAGTTGACGGTGTTGGTCAGGTAGGTCTCGGCATTGAATCCCAGCTTCAGCGTCGAGACGATGAAGCCGCCCAGCACGCCCAGGACGTCCGCGATGATCACCAGCAGCGGCAGCGCGATGATCCCCGCCAGCAGGCGCGGTGCCACCAGATACTTCATCGGATTTGTGGACAGCGTGGACAGCGCGTCGATTTGATCCGTCACGCGCATGGTGCCGAGTTCGGCCGCCGTGGCCGCACCGATCCGGCCAGCCACCATCAACCCGGCCAGAACCGGCCCAAGCTCCCGCGTGACGGACAGCACCACCAGGTTTGCCACCGCACCCTGGGCCGAGAACCGGGCGAATCCAGTATAGGACTGCAAGGCGAGCACCATGCCGGTGAAGATCGCCGTCAGCGCCACGACAGGCAGGCTGAAATAACCGATCTCCATCAGTGCGCGGCCGAACAGCCGACCGTAGAACGGCGGACGCACCAGGTGCGACAGCCCCTCCAGCGCGAACAATGCCAACCGGCCTGCTTCCCGGCAGGCCGCAATCACCGCTCGGCCAATCATGCCGAGGAAGTCCAGAATTCTGATCACGCTGTTCGATACACCCGATGATAGCGGCGGCCCAGGGACGTCAGTACCTCATACCCGTTCGTGCCGGCCGGCAGCGCAAGGTCG
>DAICYU010000496.1:239-3614 GCA_027311485.1 Acetobacteraceae bacterium | reverse complement strand
CCGCTCATGGAACGCAACAAAATCCCGCTCCAGCGCCGCTCGACGTTCATCACCAAGGCTGCGGGCGAGCATCATGGTTGGCCCGTAGCCGTTGACGAAACTATCCCAGGCCGCCTGGCCGTCACGGTCATAATAAACGCAGGTGCCTGCTTCAAATTTCAGCTCGAACGCATCGCCGAACAGCGCCTGGATATGCTCGGGCCGTCCCCAGTCGAACGGCGACGGCGGCGCCGTCGCCGGCGGGGGTGGCATATACGGCCGCATCACCTTGAACATCTCGAAGACATTTCCATCCGGCGTCCAGGTGGTCAGGGCCAGACGACCACCCTTCCGGCAGACGCGCGCGATCTCGGCCGCCGCGGCCTCGGGACGGCTGACAAACATCACGCCAAATGTAGAGGTAACCGCGTCAAAGGACGAATCCGCAAATGACAGCTTCTCAGCGTCCTCGATCCGATAGTCGATGGCAAGTTGATCTGCCTCGGCGCGGGCTGCGGCCGCGGCCAGTAGAGCCGGCGCAAAATCCGCGCCGACGACCGCGGCGCCGCGGCGGGCCAGTAATCGTGATGTCCAGCCGGTTCCCGTCGCAAGGTCGAGCACGTGATCGTCCTGCCGCAGATCAAGCCGCTGGACGCAATGCTCCAGCGCAGCCGATATCTGATGACTGATCCTGTCATACGCTGCGCCGCCCGCGGCCCAGACTGCAGCCGGGCGCTGATTGTGCGGCTGTACTGCCCCATCCATTCTACGCCTCCCATATTATAGTGTCATTACGGACGACAGTAGCAGGACGTGCAAATGATGTCAGCGAAGGTCTGTCCCCATCACAATCTTTTTCTTTAGTGGGTGCTGCCGATCCGGCGTAAGGCGCCGGGGGCCGGAAAGCCGTGGCATGCGTCCAGGCAGGGCGCCTGTGGGTTGCGGGCTGTCGCCTTCCGGCCATCGGTTCCGGGCCGCCGCCGCGGCCATCGGTTCCGGGCCGCCGCCGGTGCTGCTACTATCGCAGCCGGAGGATGGACACGCATGGCTCGAAAGACGGTGTTGGTGGCTGGGGCGACGGGCCTTGTGGGGTACGGTGCCTTGAAGCACTTCGCACAGGCGCCGGATACCGCCGTGATCGCCGTGTCCCGCCGGCCACCGCCAGGGCTGGCGGTTCGCCATCTGGCGCTGGACCTGACAGACGCCGACGCCTGCCGAGCGGCCGCATCGGCACTGTCCGACGTCACCCATGTCGTCTATGCGGCGCTGTTCGAACTGCCGGGGCTGGTGGATGGCTGGCGGGATGAACGGCAGATTGCAACGAATGACCAGATGCTGCGCAACCTGCTGGACCCGCTTCTGGCAATAGCGCCCGGCCTGCGGCATGTGACGCTGCTGCAGGGCACGAAGGCCTACGGCGTGCATGTCCGGCCGTTGGCGGTGCCGGCGCGCGAAGGCCGGTCGGAGATGCGGGCGCAGCCGAACTTCTACTGGGCGCAGGAAGACTACCTGCGATCGGCACAGGCCGGGCGGGACTGGGCGTTCACCATCCTGCGACCGGTATTGATCGTGGGGGAGGCGATCGGCGGGGCGATGAACCTGATCCCGGCGCTGGGCGTCTATGCCGCCGTTATGCGGGAACGCGGGCCGATCCTGCCCTATCCGGGCGGGGCGGAACGGGTGAGCCAGGCGGTGGATGCCGATCTTCTGGCGCGGGCGATCGCCTGGGCGGGCGATGCCGGCGCGGCCCGGAACGAGACGTTCAACGTGACCAATGGCGACGTGTTCACCTGGCCGAATATCTGGCCGGCGATCGCCGAAGCCGCCGGCATGCGGGCGGGACCGGAGGAGCCTTTCCTGCTGCAGTCCCTGTCCCGTGGCGATTGGGACCGCGTCCGGACGCGGGAAGGGCTTCTGTCCCCTGCCCTGTCCGACTTCGTCGGCCTGTCGCTGGAATATGCCGATTACCAGATGCGCTATGGCCACACCGAACCCGGCAGGCCGGCAATCGTATCAACCGTCAAGATCATGCAGGCCGGCTTCCATGAGGTGATGGACACCGAAGCAATGTTCCGGAAGTGGTTCAGGGTGTTCCAGCAAAAGCGGCTGCTGCCACGCCCCTGATCTTCTGCGTGTCCGTCCGGCGGCCTGATTTAGTGGCTGCCGCCGGCCACCTCGATCACCGCATCCACCGCGAAGGCGCCTTCCCCTTCCGGCATCGCGAAGACCGGATTCAGGTCGATCGACAGCAGGCGGTCGCCGGCCGCGGCGGCAAATGCCGACAGCCTGGACAGCATCTCCGCCAGCGCCTTCACGTCCGCCGGCTTGCGGCCGCGGGCGCCGAGAAGCAGCGGCGCACCTTTGATGGAGCGGATCATCGCCTCGGCCGTTTCGGGACCAAACGGGCAGCGACGGAAGACGACGTCCTTCAATACCTCCACGAAAATGCCGCCCAGCCCGAACATGGCCATCGGCCCGAACACCGGGTCGCGATGGATGCCCAGGATACACTCCACCCCGCCCTTGAGTTGTTTCGCCACCAGCACGCCGTCGATACGGGCCGCCGGCGCCGCCGTCCGGGCGCGCTGCAGCACCAGGTCGAATCCGGCGCGAACCGCCGCGGTGTCGCCGATATCCAGCAGGACGCCGCCGATTTCGGATTTGTGCAGGATATCGGGGGAGAGGATCTTCATCACCACCGGAAAGCCAAACCGTTCGGCCGCCGCCACGGCTGCATCCGCCGTCGCGCAGGCCGCTTCCGGGGCCGATACGATCCCGGCCTGGGCCAGCAATTGCTTGGCCTCCGCCTCCGAGGGCGTAACGGCGGGCAGTGTCACCATGGGCAGCGTGGGGGCGGGCGCCGACGGTGCCGCATCGGCGGGGCCGGCGGCGAAGGCAGCGCCGAACCGTCCCATCGCATCGATCGCAACGACGGCGCGGGTCGGGTCCTCATGCACCACCCAGCCATCGGCCTCCAACTCATCCCGCCGCTCCGGCGGCACGATCACCGAAAGCACATACAGCCGGTCCGGATAAGCTTCCCGCACCAGGTTCAACTGCTCGCGGATCGCCGGCCAGCGATGCGACGACGCCGTCATGCTGAAAAAACCCAGCACTGAGGCGTAGCCGCCGTCCTTCACCATGGATTCGGTGAACGTCCGCACCAGGGTGATTTCGTTGGATACCTGGGCGGTGGCGTCAACCGGATTGCGCGGTGCACAGAACGGCACCAGTTCACGCAGCCGCTGCTGTGCCGCCGCGGGCATTTCCGGCATCGGCAGGCCCAGGGTTTCGGCGACGTCGCTGATCAGTACGCCCGCGCCGCCGGAAACGGGTCATCAATGAGCACGAGGAGGCGCGAGACGAAGAGCCCGCCCGATAGCGCCGCATCATCCA
>DAICYU010000496.1:0-229 GCA_027311485.1 Acetobacteraceae bacterium | reverse complement strand
CCAGCATTTCCTCGCTGTTGCGGGCCCGGTACACACCGAATTCCGCCATCACCGCTTCCGTTACCGCGTCGTCACCGGCAATCGACGCCGTATGCGACTTCGCTGCCTTGCTGCCGAGGTCACTGCGCCCGACCTTCTGCATCACCACCGGCTTGTGCGCCGCCCGCGCCGCTTCCAGCGCCGCGATCAGACCCGGCGCCTCACGGATACCCTCGGCATAAACCGCGAT
>DAICYU010000495.1 GCA_027311485.1 Acetobacteraceae bacterium | reverse complement strand
TTCGCCGATCAGAAGCGTCGTCGCCTCCGGGTTGCCCTCGGCGAAAACCAGGTTGCTGGCCGTGTCGCGCAACGCGCAGCCATCGAATGCGGCGATCGCCGCGCGCAGTTCGTCCAGCGTGGCGGCACCGGCGGCGGCGGCCAGCGCACGCTCAGCCGCCGAACCACGCGGCTGTGCTGCGGCGGCGGGGGCAGGCGGGGCAGGGCGGGGCGTTGCAGCCGGGCGGGGTTCGACCGGTCGCAACCGGTCGATCGGGTCCGGTTCAATGGCCTCATCCGCGCCCCACTCGGCCTGCAGGCACAGAAGCGCGAACGCCTCGTCCAGCATCAGCGCGCCGCGGCGCCCTGGGCCAATGCCGCCTTGAACCGGTCCCGCTCGATATGAGGAACGAGATTCTTTTTGCCGAGATGGGTTGCCGGCCCTTCCTTCACCCGCAGCAGGATGAACGCCAGCCCGCCGCCCTCACGCACCAGCCGCCGGCCTTCCGCCAGGTCGGCCTCGGTGTTGACCACGTGCACGACCGGAAAGCCGGCGCCGGCCGCCATCACGTCCAGCCGGACGCCCAGCCCGGTGTGGCTGTCCTGGTTGCCGGTTTCACCATAATGGCCGTTGTCGACGCAGATGATCGTCAGGTTGGGCGGGTTCTGCAGTGCAATCGTCGCCAGCGCGCCGACATTCATCAGCAGTTCGCCATCGCCGGTGGCCACCAGCACGCGCCGCCGCGGCTGCGCCAGCGCGAGCCCCAGCCCCATCATCGGCGCCGCCCCCATCGCGCCGCCCAGGCCAAACAGCCCGGGTGATTCGTTGGTCAGGGCAGACATCTCCCACGCGGTGCCGGCGAGCCCGGCAACCATCAGGAAATCCTGCGGGTTTTCGATCAGCGCCGGCACAGCCTGACGCCGGTCCAGCACCGCATCCGGCAGAGTCGCCGTTTGAAGCTTGTTCAGTTTCGCCATGGCCGGTCTCCCGTCAGAACTTTTTCGCGCCGATCAGGCGCTGGGTCAGCAGCACGGCCACCTGCTGGCCGGACTGAAATGCCATCGTAATGGCCGCGGTTACGGCCGGGATCACGTCGGATGGCTGTTCTGCCCGCAGCACGATCACGCCCATCGCCTTCAACACCGGCTCCACCGCCTGGCCCATCGGGAACTGCCAGGGATTGCCCTCGCCAAACTCGCCGCGCATGGAAACCAGGGTCAGCAACGGGAAGCGGCCGCCATTGGTCAATGACAGCATGTTGATGCAGTTGCCTACACCCGAGGACTGCATCAGCAGCACCGCGCGCGCCCCGCCCAGATCCGCCCCGGCGACCATCGCCACGCCTTCCTCCTCGGTGGTCAGCGGCACCGAGTGCACGTCCGGATCAGCCAGCGATCGATCGATCAATACCTTGTGGCCGGCATCCGGCACGTAGCAGAACTGAGTGACGTTATGTTCGCGTAGCAGCCTGTACAGGGCTTCCTGCCATTCATCTTCGGCCATATTCTTGGTCCTCTTTCCCTACTTCGTCACCAGCGGGCATCCGCCTTTATCCAGCGGACGGAACGCCTCATCGCCCGGCACCCGTGCCAGCAGGCGATAAACGTCCCAGCGTGATTTGGACTCCGCTGGCGTCTTCACCGCGAACGTATACATATCATGCACCGCCCGGCCATCCTTGCGCACCACCACGGTGCCGAACAACGCATCCTGGATCGGATGCTTGCGCATTTCGGCCACCACCGCCTCGCCCTCGATCGTGCCCGCGGCCTTCACGGCATGCAGATATGCCAGGACGGATGAATAGACGCCTGCCTGGTTCGCGGTTGGCACCCGTCCGCCGAAGCGCTGGGCGAAACGGCGAGAGAATGCGCGGGTGGCGTCATTCAGGTCCCAATAGAATGCCTCGGTCACGGTCAGCCCTTGCGCCGCCTTCAGACCGATCGCATCGACATCGACGATCTGGGTGAACAGGCCGGCTAGAGTCTGTTTCTTGGTCACACCAAACTCGGCCGCCTGCTTCACCGCGTTGGCCAGGTCCGTGCCGGTATCCGCCAGCGCGATCACCTTGGCGCCGGACGATTGCGCCTGCAGCAGGTAGGAGGAGAAATCAGTGGTGCCCAGCGGATGTCTGACCGATCCCAGCACCTTGCCGCCCAGACCCGTCAGCGTCGCCGTCGCATCCCGCTCCAACGCCGCGCCGAGCGCATAGTCGAAGCGGATGAAATACCAGGTGTCCTTGTGCTGCGCCATCATCGCGCGGGCGATCGTGCTGCCCAGCGCATACGTGTCCATTGTCCACTGCACCGTGGTGGGCTTGCAGAACTTCCCGGTCAGGTCCGATGTCCCGACATTTGTCGCGACGAAGGTGCGGTGCTTCTCCGCCATGATCTGGTTCACCGCCAGCCCGACCGCCGAGTTCACCGCGTCAGCCACCGCCGCGACGCCGTCCCGGTCCACCCAGGTGCGGACAATCTCAGACCCGACATCGGGCTTGTTCTGATGGTCAGCGGACAGGATCTGCACCTTCAGCCCGCCTTCCCGGGCGGCGAAGTCCTCGGCGGCCAGTTCCGCCGCAACGACCGAGCCTTTGCCGGACTGGTCGGCGAACGGACCGTTCATGTCGTTCAGGATGCCGATCTTCACCGTATCCGGCAGTCCGGCCTGCGCCGCCATGCCTGGCGCAATGATCCCCGGCACAAGCAAGGCCGCCATCACGGCCGCGCGCGCGATCCACTTCATCCCCCGTCCTCCCCCCTTATTCTTGACGCAGTGGACGTTACCTTATCCGAAGCAGGCCCGCAGCATCTGTGCGAAGGCACGGGCACGATGGCTGACGGCATGCTTGGCCTCGGGGTCCATCTCGCCGAATGTCAGGCTGTCGCCCGCCGGCACGAACATCGGATCGTAGCCGAAGCCTTTGTCGCCGCGCGGCGGCCAGGCGACGGTGCCGTCGATGCGCCCGAGGAAGGTTTCGGTGTGCCGGTCGGGCCAGGCGAGGCACAGTGCGGCGATGAACCAGGCGCGCCGGTCCTCCGACGCTTCCATTTTCCGGTACACCGCTGCCATCGCCGCGGCAAAGTCCTTGTCCGGACCCGCCCAGCGGGCCGACAGCACACCCGGTTCGCCGCCCAGTGCGGCGACGCAGAAGCCGGAATCGTCGGACAGCGCCGGCAGCCCGCTCGCGGTGGCCGCCGCAAGTGCCTTGATCCGCGCATTGCCGGCGAAATCGGGCGCGTCCTCGGCCGGTTCCGGCAGGCCCAGCGTGCCGGCTGATACCACCTCGATCCCCAGCGGGCGAACCAGCGCCTCGATCTCACGCAGTTTGCCGGGATTGTGGCTGGCCAGGACCAGCCGTTCGCCGCGTGCCAGCTTGCGCGCCATTATGCCTCCAGGGCCTGACGCTGCAGCGCGAACAACTGCTCCGTCCCCGTGCGAGCCAGGGTCAGAAGCTGGTTGAACTGCGCCTCCGTGAACGCGGACTTTTCCGCCGTGGCCTGGATTTCCACGATGCCGCCGGCACTGGTCAGCACGAAATTGGCGTCGGCGTCGGCGTTGGAATCCTCACTGTAGTCCAGGTCCAGCACCGGTTCGCCGCCGACGATGCCGCAGGATACCGCGGCCACTTGCCCGATAATG
>DAICYU010000494.1 GCA_027311485.1 Acetobacteraceae bacterium | reverse complement strand
CAACGCCTATCTGGCGCAGCCGAAGGACCGCAAGTGGGAGATCATGGCGACCTATCCGGACCAGTATCCGGCCGATACCGGCGGCGCCTGTGATCTTCTGAAAAACCCCCGTACCAACAAGCAATTTGAACCGAGTATCTGATTACCGCCTACTTCATCAAGGAGCGGGCATAGTGGATCTGGTCGGGCTTCTGGCGTTCAACGTGGTCGCTGGCATCGCGACCCTGGTCCTGATTACCCTGGGCCTGGGTGTCATCTACGGCATGATGCGGGTCATCAATCTCGCCCACGGCGAGTTCATGATGCTGGGTGCCTACACAGCCGTCACGGCGGTCGATGCCGGCATCAATATCTGGGTGGCGATGCTGGTTCTGCCGCCGGTGCTGGTGGGACTGATCGGGCTGCTGCTGGAGAGAACGCTGATCCGCTTTCTCTACGGCCGCATCATCGATACGATGTTGGCGACGTGGGGCGTCAGTCTGGGTCTGATCGGGCTGACGACAACCATATTCGGCAACATGGTGCGGGCGGTGCCGGTCCCGGTCGGTGGCTTTGCGATCGGACGGTACGGGGCCAGCCTGTTCAGCCTGGTCATCATCGCTGCGGCGATCGCCGGCTTGGTTGGCATGCTGGCGCTGCTGCGGTTGACGAAGTTTGGCCTGATCCTGCGCGCCACCATGCAGAACCCGAATATGGCGGCCGCTTTGGGGGTGTCGCCGCCGACGATCTACATGGCGACGTTCGCGCTTGGATCAGCGCTGGCGGGTCTTGCCGGCGGTGTGCTGGCGCCGGTTTCCGGGATATCGCCAAGCATGGGGGCGGCCTACATATCCCGCGCGTTCATCACCGTTCTGGGCGGTGGTCCTGCCATCATCACCGGCACCGGCCTCGCATCCTCCCTGTTCGGCACCATCAACAGCCTGGTGTCATTTGAAACCACACCGGTGATTGGCGACGTCGCGCTTCTGGCGGCGGCCATCCTGATGATCCGGCTGCTGCCGCAAGGGATCACCGGCCGCTTCCTGCGGAGGAGCCTATGAAAATCGATCCTCGCTGGGCCGGTTTCCTCGTCATGGTGGCATTGGGCCTGCTGCTGATGTTCGGGCTGCCGCAGGTGCTTGACCTGTTCGGCCTGGTGCAGATGACAGTGTTCGTCGCCATGGCAATGTTTGCGTTGAGCCAGGGATTCCTGTGGGGCTATGGCGGCATCATGTCGTTCGGGCAGGCGGCCTTCTTTGGCCTGGGCGGCTATGCCTATGCAATCGCCGTCATCAACCTGGGCGACAGCACGCTGCCGGTGGTGATCGCCGTTGCGGTACCGGTGGTGTTCGCGGCGTTGCTGGGCTACTTCATGTTCTATGGCCGGATCAGCGACGCCTATATCGGCGTCATTACGCTGACCGTCTCGGTGATCCTGTTCGAGCTGGTCAACTCCACGTCCGGCGATGCTTACCATATCGGCGCGGCCCAACTCGGCGGCTTCAACGGTATCCCGGGCGTCCCGCCACTGAACATGCCAGGCGACTCATCCAGCCCGTTGGACCCAGGGCAGATGTGGTATGCGGCCGTGGGCTCCCTGATCATGGTCTACATCGTTCTGCGGGCGATCCTCGCGAGCCGGTTCGGCCGTGTGGTGGTCGCCATCAGGGAGAACGAAACCCGCGCCATGCTGATCGGCTATGATCCGCGCTTCTACAAGTTACTGACGTTCATGATCGCGGCTGGCGTGGCGGGTTTGGCCGGCTGCCTGTTCACCAACTGGGGTGGCTTCATCAGCCCTACCGTGTTCAGCCTGACGATGTCCGCACAGGTCATCATCTTCGTCCTCGTCGGCGGTCTCGGCACGCTGCTCGGCCCCATGATCGGCGCCGTCGGCATCGAATACCTGATTACGATTGCCGGATCGCAACATCTGGTGGATGCGAACCTTGGCCTTGGCATCGTCCTGGTCGCCTTCGTGCTGTTGGTGCCGCAGGGTGTCGTGCCATTGATCCGCGACAAGGTCCTGCCCTTCGCGAAGCTGGTGCCGCGTCAGTCCAAGCCCATTCCCACCGGCGCGGAGGTTCCCCGATGACCAGCGGTACGTTGCTGGAAGTGCGCGGCGCCACCATGCGGTTCGGCGGCGTCACTGCGGTCGATACCGTGGACCTGACATTGCGGGAGGTTGAGTTACGCTGCCTGATCGGCCCGAACGGCGCCGGGAAAAGCACGTTCTTCAAGATGCTTACCGGACAGCTTGTCCCCAGCAGCGGTACCATCCAGTTCCGCGGCAAGGATATCACCGGATCGAACCCGCATGAGATCGCCCGTCTGGGCGTCGGCATCAAGACGCAGGTGCCGAACGTGTTCAACGGCCTGTCGGTCCGCGAAAACGTCTTTATCGGCGCCGCACGTCGCAAATCCATCAAGCACGCCCGTCAGATCGTTTCAGAAACGCTGTCGCGGTTGCAGCTCGATTCAATTGCGGACAGGATTGTCGGCCAGCTTGCGCATGGCCAGCGGCAATGGGTTGAAATCGCAACCGTGCTGGCGCAGGAGCCTGACCTGATCCTGCTGGATGAGCCCGCGGCTGGCATGAACCATGCCGAAGTGCTGCGCACCGCGGAGTTGATCCGGGAAATCAACCGCACGCAGGCGCTCGTGGTCGTGGAGCACGACATGCAGTTCATTCGCATGATTGCCAGTACCGTCACGGTGTTCAATCAAGGGCGCGTGCTGATGGAAGATGACGTGGGACACGTGCTTGCGGATCAGCGCGTGCGCGATGTCTATCTTGGAAAGCAGGCGGCATGACAATACTGGCTGTTTCGCGCCTGCGCTCCGGCTATGGCCGCATTCCGATCCTGGCCGGCGTGACGCTTGGCGTCGGCGAAGGGGAGATCGTGGGCATCCTGGGCCATAACGGGATGGGAAAAACCACGCTGTTGCGCACGCTGATGGGATACCTGCCGGCCACCGATGGCAGTGTTCAGTTCGACGGCCGCGACATCACCCGCCTGTCGCCCACCGCCCGCGCGCGGCTTGGCATAGGCTACGTGCCGCAGGGGCGGGAGATCTTCGCCACCCTGTCGGTCGCGGAGAATCTGCGCATGGGTTGCCTCCGGCAACCGGACGCAGACCAGACCATCGCCGCGATCCTGCAGGATTTTCCGCGCCTGACGCGGCTGCTGGACCGCATGGGCGGCGCATTGTCGGGTGGTGAGCAGCAGTTGCTGGCGCTGGCCCGCTGCCTGTGCGGCGCACCGCGCCTGATCCTGCTGGACGAACCCACCGAGGGCATACAGCCGTCGATTATCGAGGAAATCATTGAGACCTTGCTGGCCGTGCGCCGCCGTCGTCCGGTTACAATTGTGCTGGTCGAGCAGAACCTGAATTTCATCGCGGCATTGTCAAACCGCATTCTGATTCTGCAAAAGGGTGAAGTCACGCGCGAAATACCGCCCGAGGTGGCGCGCGATCGCACCATGATTGACGAATTCGTCGGCATGGCGTGACGGCGAAAGAATTCAAACAGAAGGAGGTTCACGCACCATGACCACGGAAACCGTTAAGATCCCGACCATCGACCAGCTTCGTGAAACAGCCGAATCGCTTGGCTTTACGATGGGCGATGCCGAG
>DAICYU010000493.1 GCA_027311485.1 Acetobacteraceae bacterium | reverse complement strand
GGCGTCTTGACGTGAAGTCGTTCGCGGACTACCTGCGCGACAAGGTAAACCCGCGAGGGGGCAAACTAGATCATAAGACGATCCAGCGTAGCTTGGGTCACATCAAGACCTTTATGGCGTGGGCAGTGGCGGACCAGAGCAAATCACACCCGGTATCGGACTAAGCCTTGGCGGTGGCGTCCTGATTGCGGATGGCGCCGACCATGCCACGTTCCCAGCTGTAACGGCGCTAGTCTCCGACGTCGATCTTGTGGCATCGCAGCAGGGTAGTCCGATGCTGGTTCCGGCATCGCTGCTGAGAGGGCTGTTCGCCGCTGGTCAGGGCGTAACGATTTCACCGTCCGGCACAATCGCCGCCAGTGGCACTGTATCGGTGACACCAGGCGCAGGGCTTGGAAGCGCCATCGCCGGACTTACGACAATTACCAGCCTGTCCGCCCAGGATCTGGTTCCGGCAAGCCATGCGGGCCTGGACTATGCCATCCCCTATGCCAACCTGATCAACGGCATCACCATCGACCAGGCGCAAAGCGCGGCGGCCGTGGGCGACACCGACACGCTTTGGGTTGCCCAAGGTGGCAATGTCATGACCAGCCAGAGCTTTAGCGCGATCTGGTCCTGGATTGGCGGAAAACTTCCAACCTACAAGACGCCGGTTGTTGAGATCACGGCAAACCTAAATCTGGACACCACTGTCCACAATAACCGGCTGCTGATTTGCAGCCAGCCGGTCACGCTGACACCGCTGGCCACCAATATGGGAAGCGGCTTCAGGTGCGTCGTGCTGAACGCGAGCACTGGAAATGTTACCCTGGGCTCGGGGTTTGTCAGTTCCACCGGCAGCCTTTCACTGCTGCCCTGGCAATCGGCTTCAATACTGTGCGCCTCCTACTCTGGCGGCGTTGTCGTCTTTGCTTCCATGCCCGGCGCATCCAGCGCCCCGGCTGTGCCACCGGGCCAGATAACGACGCTGGCCGCGACAGGCACGACGACATCGTCGATCACGCTGAGCTGGCAGGCATCTGCAACCGGCGCGGCACCGTCGTCGTACACCATCCAATACCGGCTGTCCGGAACCACGACGTGGACGTCGGCGCCCCCGATCGCCGCAACGACATACCAGATCGCCGGCCTGCTAGCCGGCACCGGATACGATATCACGATCCTGGCCGTCGCGGCCGGAGCCAGCGGCCCATTGTCGGCAATACTGACCGTATCGACCGCCGCAGCGGTGACGACCGCATTGCCACTGGTCACCAATCTGTCCGCAACGCCGGGATCCAGCAGTACCGTCAGTCTGGCATGGGCCTCCTCGGGCGGAACGGCCACCAGCTTCACCGCGCAGTATCGCGTCACCGGCACACCATCCTGGACTTCCCTGACCGGCATTACGGCGACAAGCACCGTCGTCCCGTCGCTGCTGCCATCCACGAGCTACGATTTTTCTGTCTACGGCATCAACAGTGCCGGAACCGGCGCGCTGTCGAGCATCGTGACCGCTTCCACCCCGGCGGCAGCGCAAACGGTAAGTTCCATCACCTGGAACCTCGCGCCAAGCGGCGCCTACGCCCGCGGCAGCGGTTCAATCGGTGTAAACGCCCATGTGTCACCGGCAACCTCGCCGGTTCAGTTTGGCTTCTCGACCTCAGCAACGACACCGCCGTCAACCTGGACACCGGCGAGCCTGGTCAACACCGATCTCTGGGGCGCCTACCTGCCGACGCCCGCGACAGCAGGCACGTGGTATGTTTGGGCCGAAGGTCTCGATGGCAGCGCACTGACCGTGAACACCACATCCTTCGCGGTTCAGTAGCATGACGGTTCTGTTGGTCGGCCCGCACACCGCCATGGGCATCGCGCCTGGCCGCGTCGCCTTATATGCGCCACTACCCTCCGGCAGCGGGTCAGGTCCAGGCCCGGTGCCGGCCTCCCTTTCGCAATTGGCCACCCCGCCGGTTGGGTGGTGGGACGCGAGTTCCCCTGCCGGATTGATCGGCGCTGGCGGCGTACCCATCGGAGCATGGGGTGCACCGGGTAATACGATCATGGACCTTTCAGCCACATCCCAGAATCTGGCGTCCTTCGTCGGCACAAGCGCCGGGATAGCGGCTCAGGTTTACCCGCACCTGTCGGGACTTCTTGGCGGCGCCGGCTACCCGACGGCGACCCCAGGCTTGCTGCAACCTGCCCTGGACCCAAATTCAGGCTGGCAATTATCGCAAACCATGATCGCCGGAAATCTCAGCTGGACGATCCTGCTGGTGTGGTCCCGGCCCAATTGGCGCCAGGGCAGCAACGCCGACAGCAGCCCAATCACCCTGCTCAGCGTTGGCGGAACGCCGCTGTTGCAGGTCGATAGCGCCGGAGGCACCAACAGGCTGGTCCTGTTTCCAGGCGCCGGACAGGTCGTTGCCAGCACAGCAATGGCTCGCCGCCACACCCATTCGATCATTCTGCGATATTTGCCAGCAACTGGCGCCGACATGTGGCTCGATCAGGTGCAGGTGGCACATTCCGCCCAGCTCGGCAGCGTCGGGTTCTCAGGCCAGCCCCTCCTGCTCCATGACGGCACCCTTCTCGGTGCCGCCCAGTGCTGGCTGCACGAAGCCGCCGTATGGAACACGGTCCTCTCCGACGCGGACGTCACCTCGGTGTTGGGTTATACGACACGTTGGATGCGCGGACCGCGGAGGGGCATCTATCTGATCATCAATGGCCAGTCGAACGCCATCAACTACGTCGAGGCGGATGGTGCGGCTGCGATGTTGGCACGCGGCGTCGCGTGGTATCTGGGTGCGCTGGCCTGCAACGTTCTGGCCACAACAACGAATGCCACTGATTTCACCCTCGCCAGTGGTCACGGCATCTACGCGATCGCCGGCACGGGATACCCTGGCAGCTTCGTGCAGGACCCCGGCGACGGCTCCAATCCGTCAACCTGGTCACTCGGCGCAGATGGACTTGCCGTTCAACAGGCGATCCTCGGCTTGCCAACCGAGGATCGGCTGGACATGGCAGCCATCATCTGGCCATGGAACGAGACCGACAGCCTGAGATCCTATGCGGAGCTGGGCACCTTTCAGGCCGCCGCGCTTCGCTATCTCTCGCTTTTGCGCGGCCTGCTGGGAGACACGACAAACAGGATGCCGCTGGTATGGTGGAACGCGATTCCGTACGGCACGAACGGCGGCATCACCATGCACCGCCAGGCGGTGCAGACCATTGCAGCGACCGCCGGAGAAAATGTCGTCATCGGCAACCCGCAGACCAGTGACAGCAATCCAAGAGGATCCGCATGGGACCCGGCTACGGGGATCGCCACAGGTGGTGATCCGGCGCACCGAGACAGCGTGGACAATCTGCGGTTCGCCGTACTGGCCGCGCCGGTCGTTGCGCGCAGCCTGCTCGCATCCGGGTTCAGCGACCTGATTGCAACAATCCCTGCCGCACTGCCGAAGCAGGGCGGTCCCACGATCAGCCATGTTTACCGAAGCTCGAACACGACACTGATTGTCACTGTGGTGCATGACGGTGGTACCGATCTGAACGTGCCGCTGCAAGCCGTGTCCGGGGCGGGCTTTTCAGTGATGGACGGCGGGAATCCCGCAAACCCGGGCACGATCATCCCGG
>DAICYU010000492.1 GCA_027311485.1 Acetobacteraceae bacterium | reverse complement strand
ACGATCTTCTGGGGCTTCTTCATCCACGCCAACCTGCGATGGCGCCTGGGCCGGCTGGAGGCGGTGATTTCGACGCCCGCGTTCCACCGTTGGCACCACGCCAACGACGAATTCCGCAACCACAACTACGCTTCCACGCTGCCGATCTATGATCGCCTGTTCGGCACGCTGCATCTGCCGAAACGGGGCAACCCAGCGGTGTTCGGGGCTGATACGCCGGTTCCGGACGGGGTGGTGGGGCAGCTCCTGGCGCCGCTCGACGTCGCGGGACCGCGCAGCATGGCCAAGCCGGGATGACCGGTGGGTTGGGTAGCCGGCGTGTGATGCCGGGTGCGGGGCGGGTCAAACCGTCACCGATGAAAATCTCATTCTTGACCCATTCAACAGCCTTGACGGCATTCGCGGTGGGGCCTAAAGGCTCGCCCCTGCCGCTGCGGGTGTAGCTCAGTTGGTTAGAGCGCCGGCCTGTCACGCCGGAGGTCGCGGGTTCGAGCCCCGTCACTCGCGCCAGCAGCGGTTATCGTGATCCTATCCAGCAAGATCCCAATGTTCCTTACCGTCCTTTTGCCGCGGCATTGGTGGTTCGTGCTGGCTGCCGCACTGGCGCTTCTGTCATCCACGCCGGTTTTCGCCGGTGATCCGGCGCCCGCGACATCCTCGGGCGGCTTGGCGCCGCCGACGGCCGAGTCGCAGGTGGCGCTGGCCAAGGCATTGGCTGAACTCGACCGGGCGCCGGATACGATTGTGGCCGAGGTCGGAAGCCGTTCCGTCACCTGGGGTGATATCGCGGATGCGATTCGCGCCATGCCGCCGATCATGGCGGCCCTGCCAATTCAGCAGCTCTATGACACGGTGGTCGGACAGTTGGTGGCCGATGCGGCGCTTGCGGAACGGGCGGAGGCATCCGGGCTGCTGAAGATCCATGTGATCCAGCGGCGCATGAAGGTGGCCGCCGACCGCGCCCTTGGGGAAGACTATGTGCGCCGAGCGCTGGCGCCCAATTTCACCGATGCGGCGTTGCGATCGTTGTATGACCATGTCGTGGTCGGCAAGCCGGGGCCAGAGGAGGTGCGGCCGCGGGTGATTGCCGTGGACACCCGCGAACAGGCCACGGCGCTGATCCAGCGGCTGCAGAAGGGCGAGTCGTTCAGCGCCCTGGCCCGCGCCTTCAGCAAGGATGGCACGGCGCCCAGTGGCGGCGATCTTGGCTTCGTCAGGGCGGAGATGATGGAGCCGGTGCTGGCGTCGGTGATGTTCTCCCTCGGTGTCGGGCAGATGACGGCGTATCCCGTGCGAAGCGGGCCGCACTGGTTCATCATCAAGGTCGAAGCGCGGCGTGAGCTTCCCACACCCCGTTTCGAGGAGGTACGGACCGACCTGATGCAGGAGATCACCAACATCGGCACCGGGGAGGTCCGGAAGCAGGCGTTGAAATCGGTTCCGATCGAATTTTACGGCATGGCCGGCAAGCGGGCGAAGCCGGCGGCGAAGTAGCGAACGGCGGATTTTCGAAGCCGGCCGGCATCAGCGGAACGGTGGGGAAACGGCGTGCCGCGATGCCAGGCGATTGCCGACGTTACCAGGTTTTCATCGTTCCTGTTCGGTGTCGGGGCAATTTTCTCTGCGGATGAACACCATTCCACAGTCTCCCCCTATGGCGGTTCGCAAGCGTTGGGTCTAAGACGTGCCGCGCTGCGGTATTGGTCCGGCTGACACTTCCGGGTGTCCAGCCCCATCGACGCCGCATGCGGCGCCATGTGATCTGACACGGACCCTTCATGCAGCCAGTTCTTTTTGGATATCTGCCGATTCTGGTCTTTCTGGTGATTGCCGGCGGCATCGCCATCGCCATGGTCGGAGGCTCATTGATTGCCGCTCGGCAAAAGCCATATCCCGAAAAGCTTTCGGCCTATGAATGCGGGTTTGAAGCTTTTGACGATGCGCGCCGCCGCTTCGACGTGCGGTATTACCTCGTCGCGATCCTGTTCATCATTTTCGACCTGGAGGTTGCGTTCCTGTTTCCCTGGGCCGTGGCCCTGAAGGGGATTGGCGCATTTGGCTTCTGGTCGATGATCGCGTTCCTTGCCGTGCTGACCGTGGGCTTCATCTACGAGTGGTGTAAGGGCGCGCTGGAGTGGGAGTAATCCAATGAGTGACGCAACCGCCATTGCCTGGAACAGGGATCACCTGCCGCCGGGCCCGGAGCAGGATGCCGTCATCAAGGGCAT
The DNA here is from genome assembly GCA_027311485.1 of Acetobacteraceae bacterium. Taxonomy (GTDB): domain Bacteria; phylum Pseudomonadota; class Alphaproteobacteria; order Acetobacterales; family Acetobacteraceae; genus Rhodopila. The sequence continues at coordinate 1,412 of DAICYU010000492.1, read as the reverse complement.
CACCGGGGAAATCGCCGACAAGGGCTTCCTGGTCGCCAACATCGACAAGGTGGTGAACTGGGCCCGCACGGGCAGCCTGTGGCCGATGACCTTCGGCCTGGCGTGCTGTGCGGTTGAGATGATTCACGCCTACATGCCGCGCTACGATCTCGACCGGCTGGGCATCATCCCGCGTGCCTCACCCCGGCAGAGCGATGTGATGATCGTTGCCGGGACGCTGACCAATAAGATGGCCCCCGCGCTGCGCCGGGTGTACGACCAGATGCCGGAGCCGCGCTGGGTAATCAGCATGGGCAGCTGCGCGAATGGCGGCGGCTACTATCACTATTCCTATTCGGTGGTGCGTGGCTGCGACCGGATCGTGCCGGTCGATGTGTATGTGCCGGGCTGCCCGCCGACGGCTGAGGCGCTGGTGTACGGGATCATGCAGTTGCAGAAGAAGATCCGCCGCACGGGGACGATCCTCCGTGGCTGAGGAACAGGTGACCGAGGCGCCGCCGCCTGCGCCCCCCACCGCGCTTGAGTTGCTGGCGCAGGCTGTGGCGACCGTTCCGGGCGTGAGCAACGTCCGGGTCGAGTTTGATGAACTTGTTGCCGATATGGCGCGCGATTCGCTGCTGGCGGCGATGACCATGTTTCGGGACGATCCGCGCTTTGCCTTTGAGCAGGTGATGGATATCTGCGGTGTCGACTGGCCGGAGCGGGCAGAACGGTTCGACGTCGTTTACAATCTGCTGTCGGTTTCGCTGAACCAGCGCCTGCGGCTGATCGCCACGACGGACGAACGGACTCCGGTTGCGTCGGTCCACACGATCTGGCCCGCCGCCACATGGTGGGAGCGGGAGGCGTGGGACCTGTATGGCATCGTCTTTGAAAACCAGCCCGACCTGCGCCGCATCCTGACCGATTACGGGTTCGAAGGTCACCCGATGCGCAAGGACTTCCCGCTGACCGGCTATGTCGAGGTTCGCTTCGATGAGGACCGCAAGCAGGTTGTGTACGAACCGGTGCGGCTGACGCAGGACTGGCGCAGTTTCGACTTCTTGTCCCCATGGGAAGGCATGACCACGCTGCCGGGTGACGAGAAGGTTTACACCGAGCGCGCCGAACAGGCGAAAGGCAAGACTCCATGAGCGAATCAGACGTCGCTCCCGCCCCCAAGACGGTCGAGATCAACAGCCACTCGATCAATTTCGGGCCGCAGCATCCGGCGGCGCATGGCGTGCTCCGCCTGATTCTTGAGCTGGACGGCGAAGTTGTCGAGCGTGCCGATCCGCATATCGGGCTGCTGCACCGTGGCACCGAGAAGCTGATCGAGTACAGAACGTATATGCAGGTGGTCCCGTATTTCGACCGCCTCGATTACGTTTCGCCGATGTGCGAGGAGCAGGCGTTCGCGCTGGCGGTGGAAA
>DAICYU010000491.1 GCA_027311485.1 Acetobacteraceae bacterium | reverse complement strand
AGCGATGGCTGATGCGTCCGGGCCGGGTGACCGCCGTGGCCTCGATGACCACCAGGCCGGCGCCCGAGATCGCCATGCTCGCGAGGTGCGAGAAATGCCAGTCGTTCATGCAGCCGTCGTCGGCCGAGTACTGGCACATCGGCGCGACGACGATACGATTGCGGGCGGTCACCGACCGGAAGCTGATCGGCTGGAAAAGCAACGGCGTGGACATACGGTGCGGGTTCCCTGTGATAGCCATGGCCGGGGCGAACCGACCCGGGACTCGGATATGGTCGCGGGTGCATATAGCCTTTGGTTCCGCATGGGAACGGGGGTGCGCGGTTTGAATATCCTGTCGATCCAGTCGTGGGTGTCCTATGGGCATGTCGGCAACGCCAGCGCGGTGTTTCCGCTGCAGCGCCTGGGCGCCGAGGTGTGGGCGGTCAATACGGTGCAGTTTTCCAACCACACCGGGTACGGAGACTGGAAGGGCCAGGTGTTCTCCGGCGCCGCCGTGCGGGACGTGGTGGACGGGATCGGCGCCCGCGGCGCGTTCGCGGACTGCGACGCGGTGCTGACCGGATATGTCGGCGGCGCCGACATCGGGGACGCGATCCTGCACGCCGTCGGGTCGGTGCGGCGGGCCAATCCGGCGGCACTGTATTGCTGCGACCCGGTGATCGGCGACTCGGACACCGGCGTTTACGTGCGCCCGGGGATCGAGGACTTCCTGCGCGACCGCGCCCTGCCCGCGGCTGACATCGCCACGCCGAACCGGTTCGAGATCGAGTTGCTGACCGGGATTGCCTGCGACACGCTGCACGGCGCGAAGCAGGCGGTGCTTCGCCTGCGGTCGATGATGCATGACAGCGGCCCGGTCTGCGTACTGCTGACGTCGCTGGCAACCGACACCACGCCGCACGGTTTCATCGACATGCTGACGTTTGAGTCCGGCGCCTTCCACCTGCTGCGTACGCCTTGCCTGCCAGTGGCGGTGAACGGCGCCGGCGACGCGATCGCCGCCCTGTTCCTGTTCCACCGCCTGAAGTCCGGCAGCGCCGTGGCGGCGCTGGAAGCCGCCGGATCGTCGATCTGGGGATTGCTGCGGCGGACCGCCGCAGCAGGCTCCCGCGAAATCCTGACCGTCGCCGCGCAGGAGGAGTTCGTGACGCCCAGCCGGGCGTTTACGGCGGTGGCGTGTTAGGCCAACGGTGGCGACCCCAACACCCTAAACGACATCGGGCACCCGTACCTCCTGCCGGCACCCGTCCAGGAACCGCGCCACCGCCGAACGGACATACGCCTCGATCTCCGGCCGCCCAGGCTCCGGCCGCAGCCCAAGCAGGCATTGCAGCTGGAAATTCCCCAGCAGCATGCCCCAGAACTGATGTGCCGCCTCCGCCGGGTCCCCCAGCTGCAACGTCCCCCGCTCGGCCTGCTGCTCGAAATACCGCGCCAGCACCGCGCGGGAGCGGCCAGGTCCCATCACCCAGAACCGTTCGGCCAGTTCCTTCATGAACACACCCTCGGCCACCACCAGGCGATAAACCCCCAACGCGTCCGGCGTCGTCACCGCCTCCAGATAGCGGATGCCGACCGCCACCAGAACCTGGTCCGGTGTCCGGTCCAATAGCCCGTCATCGCCGTTCCACGCGCCAAAGATCCCCTCGCACCGTTCGGCAACCAGCGCCTCGAAAAGCCCCTGCTTGCCACCAAACAAGGCATACAGCGTCTGCCGCGATCCGCCGGACCGGGCGATGACATCGTCCAGCGTCGCGTTGGCATAACCCTTCTCCAGAAAAACCGCTGTTGCAGCCTTCAGGAACGCCGCCCGCCTGGCCTCCAGCCGCGGCCGCGTCGTCACCACCTCCTTGTTCGTCACCACCTCCTTGTTCATAGCTGCCTTGCCCATCGAACGCCCATATCCCGAACTTCACCGCCTTGAAGTGTACTGTATGATACAATACATCAAGGCCGCTCGGATACGGCGTCCGCGCCGCACTGCCACGAAGGCCTCGAATGGATCAGCACGTCTCAAACCCGCGAGAAGATCAAGATCATCTCGCGCGGCCGACCGCCCGCACCTACCCCGTCCGGCGCCGGGTGCGGCTGCGCCCGCTGCTGCTGGCCGGCGCTGCTGTCGCCGTTGTGCTGTTGGGCGCCTGGTACGGGCACTATTACTGGACCACCGGGCGCTTCCTGATCTCGACCGACGACGCCTACCTGCAGGCCGACAACGTCATCGTCAGCCCCAAGGTCGCCGGCTATCTCTCCCAGGTGCTGGTGCGCGACAATCAGCCGGTCCACGCCGGCCAGGTGCTCGCCCGCATCGATGACCGCGACTACCGCACCGCACTGGACGTCGCCCAGGCCAATGTCGCCGCGGAACAGGCCGCCATCGACAATCTCGGGCAGCAGATCGAACGGCAGAAGCTGACCATCGCCGAGGCCCAGGCCACCGTCGAAGCCGACAAGGCGGCGCTGGCATTCGCCAACCTGGACTCCCGGCGTTATGCCAGCCTCTCCCGCTCCGGTGCCGCCACAACGCAGGAAGCGCAGCGCGCCTCGACCGAGATCCAGGAGAAGCAGGCAATCCTCAACCACGACATCGCCGCCGTCGGCGCCGCCCAGAAGCAGATCGACGTCCTTGGCACCGATCTGATCCAGGCCAAGGCCGTGCTGATGCAGCGGCAGGGCAGCCTGCATCAGGCCCAGCTGAACGTCGGCTACACGACGATCACCGCGCCAATGGACGGGACCGTCGGCGCCCGCACCTTGCGCGTTGGCCAATACGTGCAGGCGGGCACCCAGCTGATGGCGATCGTGCCGCTGCAGGCGGTCTACGTGACCGCCAATTATAAGGAAACGCAGCTGACCGACGTGCATCCCGGCCAGCCGGTCACCATCGACGTCGATACGTTCCCCGACCAGGCCGTGCACGGCACCGTGGACAGCATCGCCCCGGCCAGCGGACAGGAATTCGCCCTGCTGCCGCCCGACAACGCCACCGGCAACTTCACCAAGATCGTCCAGCGCGTGCCGGTGAAGATCACCATCGACCCCAAGGACCCGCTGATCGGTCGCCTGCGCCCCGGCATGTCCGTCGAACCGACCATCGACACAATCGACACGAAGCACTGACGGGCCCATGGCCAGCTCCGAGCCACCGGTTTCGCTCAGGACCTATATCGCCGTCGGCGGCGCGCTGATCGGCGCGTTCATGGCGGTGCTCAACATCCAGGTCACCAATTCCTCCCTGCCTGATATCGAAGGCGGGATCGGCACCGGCGGCGTCAACGGCGCCTGGATCAGCACGGCCTACCTGATTGGTGAGATCATCGTCATCCCGATGACCGATTTTCTCAGCCGGGTCTTCTCCCTGCGCCGCTACCTGATCGCCAACACCGCACTGTTCCTGGTGCTCTCGGCCGCCTGCGGCCAGGCGCACAGCCTGCCGGAGATGATCATCCTGCGCGGCCTGCAGGGCTTCTTCGGCGGCGTGCTGATCCCGCTGGCCTTCACCATCATCGTCGCCATGCTGCCGCCATCGAAGCGGCCGATGGGGTTCGCCGGCTTCTCCATCACCGCCACCTTCGCCCCCGCCATCGGCCCGACCATCGGCGGCTGGCTGACCGATACCTACGGCTGGCCGACCATCTTCTACATGAACCTGGTC